>DUUA01000117.1 GCA_012841765.1 Acholeplasmataceae bacterium | reverse complement strand
TTATAATGAAAATAAAAAACAAAAAATTAATTTATTATCTAGAGATAGTGAAACTAAGCTTATTGATAGTAAAAAGCCAATTATAACTATGGAAGAAGTAGATAAGTTTGAATATGAGTTAGAAAACATTACTACAAGCAAACATAACCCTGCAATTTCTTTTAAAAAAGCATTTCAAATGACTTGGAATTACATAATTCAAATGGGAAAAAAACAAAAATTTTTAATTGCTTTGATGATATTATCATCAATAATGGTTGTAATATCTTTTTCTAGTTTAACTAAATCTAATTATGTAGATGAAAAAGATTATTTGATTCTATCAAGAGATAGTTTGATTGTTGAAAGTAAAGTAAATAGAACTTATGAAGAACTTGCAGCTTTATCAACAAAGCAAATATTGCCGGCACCTTCATTTTTATCGTATGGATGGCAAAGTGCTAAATCATTTAAATATGATGAATTTGACCAAATGTCAGAGAAAACCTATTATTTACCTGACACACAAATTTTGCCTTTAAATTCATATAATGACATTCCTTTATTATATGGAAGATTGCCGACAAATAATAACGAAATAACTATTGATAAATGGACACTTGATAATTTTATAAAATCAAACACGGAAATTTATTTAGCGGGTTTTTCTGGTGACCTACAAGGGTTTCTAAATAAAAATGTTAAGTTATCACGTGAGGGAGAAGCTAATAGGGTTGTTGGAATCACTAATATAAATTCTCCTGTTATTTTTATGGATTTAGATAACTATAATTTTAATTATTTAAATATTTTAAATTCTGAAGGTTTTGTCCATGAAATTAATGGTGAAGAAAATCAAAGGATATATGTTTATTTAAATTATGCTGTTGAAAAAATTGATTATAATTCAAATGTTCTTGTTACATTGGAAGATGAAACTGAAATAATGATTAAGGATTTAAATTTAACAAATAAAGATATAATAGTGTCAGAAGAAGTTTATAATTTTATTGTGACTAAAGAAAGTAAAACACTTAATTTTTTTGGTAATCCTCAGTCTGTTATTTACAACGTAAAAGGTTATATAAAACATAATAATGAAAGCGATCAAGATGAAAATTATTTCAGAAAATATAATACTGTGTTTTTAAATGACGAAATTAGTCAAAACGTATTGAATGAATTTATTTCTATAACTAATATGTTTTTAACCATTTCAAATACTGAAAATAGCCTTATTGAAAACGCTGAGTCCCTTAATATTGATGTAAAATTTGGGAAAGATATATTATATGAGAATTATTTGTCAAGAAATCAAAAAGACTATACTACTATTGTATTCAATTTGTTGATTTTAGGATCATCATTAATATTTTTATATTTTATTATTAGAACTAATATGATTTCTAGAATATATGATATTGGAGTATATAGAGCGTTGGGTGTTAAAAAAAGAAATATTTACAAAATATTTTTTGTACAAACTCTCTTTTTAACAACTATTTCTTCATTTGTTGGTTGGATAGGAGTGAGCATATTCATCCTTAAAATTAACAAAACAGCAGAATTATTTTTTTATCCCTGGTTTGTTGCCTTTGGGTCATTAGCTTTTATATATATTATAAATATTATTGTGGGAATGTTACCTGTTTTCTCATTGCTTAGAAAAAAACCAGTAGAAATACTAAATAAATATGATATTTAAAAAATTGGCTGAAATCATTTGATTTCGGCTTTTTAAAATATCTAGAAATATGTTTTGTTCGCATTAAAATAATACTATATTATAAAGAGCGAAAATTGTTTATTCTTTACATTTAAGGAAAAAAATTATATAATAAGACATGTTTTAAACAAAGGAGTTTAAGTATATGATTATAATTAAAGAAATTACTAAGAAAAAAGATATAAAAAAATTTGTAGAATTTCCAAACAAGCTTTATAAAGATTGCCCTTATTTTGTTCCAAATATGTTCGGTGACGAAATAAATATGTTTAATCCTAAAAAAAATCCAGCTTATGAGTACTGTGAGACAAAATTATTTTTAGCATATAAAGATAATAGAATTGTTGGAACTATTTGCGGATTGATTTCACACGCTTATAATGAAAAACATAATTTTAAACAAATTAGATTTACAAGAATTGATATGATTGATGACATTGCTGTGACTAAAGCATTAACAGATGCGGTTATGGCATGGGGAAAAGAAAAAGGAATGAATCAAATGATTGGTCCTATTGGTTTTAGTGACTTTGATAAACAAGGATTATTAGTTGAAGGGTATGAAGAAATGAGTAATAGTCTTACTTTATATCACTATCCTTACTATAAAGAACATTTAGAAAAATTAGGATTTAAAAAAGATGCTGATTGGATTGAATTTCAAGTGAAAATACCTAATGAAGAAAACGAAAGATTAAACAGATTATCAGCTGCTATTCAAAAGAGATATGGCTATCATATGATTAAAGTAAAAAATAAAAGAGAAGCAATGGTTTATGCAGATAAAATATTAGATATAGTTGATGAAGCTTTTGCTCTACTATATGGAGTAGTCCTATTGACCGCAAATCAAAAGGTATCAATTGTTAAACAATTTGTTAGTGTAGTTAATTTTGATTTCTTGTTTTTAGTAGCTGATGCTGATGATCAATTAGTAGGGTTTGGTTTAATTGCGCCTTCTATTAATAATGGATTGAGAAGTTGTAATGGTCATTTATTTCCATTTGGATTTATTAAAGTTTTACAAGATTTAAAAAAGACTGAGATTATGGATATGTATATGATTGGTGTTAAACCAGAACACCAATTAAAAGGTGTTAATGGTTTGATTTTAGCTGAAGGAATTAAAACTTCAATTAGACATGGAGTTAAATTTGCTGAAACTGGACCAGAACTAGAAACAAACAGTAAAGTTCTTTCTCAATGGAGAGGTTTTGAGACAAGACAGCATAGAAGAAGACGTTGTTATATCATTGATTTCTAATATTGTTTTTAGTCTGTTTTATCAATAATTGTAATTGACAGCAGTGCCTCATTGTGATATAATATACCAAGTTGTGTAAGACTTTAAGCGCAACCGCACAAAAAAGGGTACAAGCGATTTAATCCCCCTTCATGGCGTGTCTTAATAAAAAAAGGAGGTATGTGCTATGTATGCAATTATTGAAACTGGTGGAAAGCAATATTATGTTTCCGAAAATGATGTTCTTTATATTGAAAAACTTGAAGTTAATGAAGGTGAAGAAATAATTTTTGATCAGGTTTTAATGATAAACGGTAAAATTGGTAGTCCTTATGTAAAGGGTGCTGTTGTTAAAGCTAATGTTGAAAAACATGGTAGAGGCAAAAAAATTATTGTTTATAAATATAAATCTAAGAAAAACTATCATAAAAAACAAGGACATCGTCAATCTTACACTAAAGTACAAATTACTGCTTTAGAAGGGTAATTATGATTAAAGTGAATGTTGATTTAAATAAGAATTTTAAAGTTAAAACTTTAAAATTATCAGGACATTCAGGTTATGATGTGATTGGTAAAGACATAGTTTGTAGTGCTGTATCTACAGCTATGTATGTAAGTGTAGGGTTATTGGAAAAAGCAGGATGTAACTTTGATTTTAAAGAACATCCTAATAGTGTTAAAATGCAGCTCTCTATTAATAAAAGCGATCAATTAACTGATTTGGTATTAGATAATTTAGTAGAGACTTTAGAGGGTATTGAAATTCAATATCCTGATAATTTAAAGATTGTTAAAATAGGAGGATAATATGCTTAGAATAATTAATATACAATTTTTTGCTTCTAAAAAAGCTGGTGGATCAACAAGAAATGGCCGTGATTCACAATCTAAACGCTTAGGGGCTAAAATGTCCGATGGACAATATGCTACAACAGGCTCAATTATATTTCGTCAACGAGGAACTAAAATTCATCCTGGTGAAAATGTAGGCTTAGGAAAAGATGATACATTATTTGCTTTAATGGATGGCTATGTAAAATTTGAACGAAAAGGACGTAAAAGAACTCAAGTGTCTGTTTACGAGATTAAATAATGCACTTAGGTGCATTTTTTTATAAGGAGAACCAAAAATGTTTATTGATGAAGTTAAAATAACTGCAAAAGCAGGCAATGGCGGTAATGGTATCGTTGCTTTTCGTCGAGAAAAATACGTTCCTAAAGGCGGACCCGCAGGTGGAGATGGAGGCAGAGGAGGTTCAATAATTTTTATTGGCGAATCTGGATTAACAACTTTACTAGATTTACGTTACAATCGAATACTTAAAGCTGATGATGGAGAAAATGGAAAAGCAAAGAATTGTTTTGGTAAAGATTCAGATAATATCTATATTAAAGTTCCGCTTGGAACAGTTATTTATGATGAAGTTTTAAAAACTGTAATTGCTGACATTACAAAACATGGTCAAGAAGTTACAATATGTAAAGGCGGCAAAGGAGGAAGAGGTAACTCTTCGTTTGCTACATCTAGAGTTCCTGCACCTTATATTTGCGAATCTGGATTGCCTGGTGAAGAAAAGAACTTAAAAATTGAGTTAAAAGTTTTAGCAGATGTAGGCCTAGTTGGTCTTCCAAATGCTGGGAAATCTACTCTTATTTCTGTAGTTTCTGCAGCAAAACCTAAAATTGCTAATTATCCATTTACAACTCTTGCTCCTAACTTAGGTGTTGTTGGTGTTAAAGATGGCAGAAGTTTTGTAATGGCTGATTTACCTGGATTAATTGAAGGTGCAAGTCTTGGGGCTGGATTAGGACTAGATTTCTTAAAGCATATTGAACGAACAAGAGTTATAGCTCATATTATAGATATGGCTCCTTTAGACAATAGTGATCCGTATAATAATTTTTTAGTAATTAATCAAGAATTAGAAAATTATGATAAAAAATTATTATTAAGACCTCAAATTATTGTTGCAAATAAAATGGATCTACCTGAGGCAGCAGAAAATTTAAATAAATTTAAAAATTTATGCAAAAAAATTCCAATTATACCAATAAGTGCGTATAATAAAGATAATCTGGATGCAGTTTTGTATAAATTAGCAGATTTACTAGAAGACGTTACTTTAGATGAATTTGCAGAGGATATAAAAGAAGAAGTTGTTGAATATGTCTATAAAAAACCAGAAGCTCCTTTTACTATTACTAAAGGCGAGGATGGAGTATATGATGTAAGTGGACCTGTAATAAAAAGATATTTTGATATTACAGACTTTAGCAGAGATGATAATGTTAAATTGTTTGCTCAAAAAATAAGGAATTTAGGAGTAGATGATCAACTTAGAAATTTAGGTGTAAAAAACGGGGACACAGTTCGAATATTTAATTTTGAATTTGAGTTCTTTGATTAAATTAAAGATGCCACTTTTATAAAAAGGGCATACTAATAAAAAATCATTACGGATGGGACTTATTTATAAGCCTAAAAAGGAGAAGAATGAAAAAGAAAGTTTTTAAGAATAAGGAATTAGAAAAAAGTTCTTTAGCAAAAGTAATCTATTATGGCGTTTTTTTAGAAGCTGGTTTATTAATAGCTGCTATTATTACTGCTGCAACCTTTTTAATAGGAGGGAATTCTAGGATTATTTTAGTGCTTTTGGAAGTGTTTTTCTTACTTATTATGTTTTATGCAATTGTTTTAATTATCATCTATTTAATAAAATTATTGCAAGATAAAAAGATAATAAAAAAATCTACTATTATTTCAAGAAGAAAAAATATTAGAGATTTAACTTTTGGCTCTTTAATATTTGCTATTATTATTGCTATGACATTTGTTCCAAATATGGGTTACATTACTGTTGGCGGAATTGCCATTACAATAATTCATATTCCTGTTTTAATAGGTGCTGCTTTACTTGGATGGAAGTGGGGATTATTTTTTGGTACAATTTTTGGCATTGGGTCTTTTATACAAGCTTTTACTTATATTACAACAAATGCACCATTTACTAATCCGCTTGTTAGTATCTTACCAAGAATGCTATTTGGTTTAATTGCTGGACTAGTCTTTCAATTAGTTAGAATGTATATTAAAAAACATAATAAGAGAAACGCTATTAATTATGGGTTGATTTATCCTGCTGTTTATGGGTTATTAACAATATTTCATAGTGTTATAGTTTTGTTTATTTTATATTTTGTTACAAAGGCTGGATGGTATTATCGAGCTAATGAGTTTGTTTTTGCTGAAATAGGGGAAATAATTGTAACCGTGCTTGCTTTAAATTCTATTTTAGAATTTATAATAGCCATAGTAGTGTGTTCACCAATAAATTTAGCACTTGATAATGTAATGCTAAAATCTAATAATAATTAATAATAAATTATAAAGACCTGAATAAGGTCTTTTTTTATTATTAGACAATACAAAGAAGTGAAAATTTGTTATAATAAGCTAAAGAAAGTAGGTATTATTTATGAAGATTTATGATATAAAGGTTAAGACAATCGATGATACAGAAAGTACATTAAAACAATATGAGAAAAAGGTGTTACTAATTGTTAATACTGCAACAGGATGCGGATTTACTCCTCAATATGAGGGTTTACAAAAACTTTATGATAAATATCAAGAAAAAGGATTAGAAATATTAGATTTTCCTTGCAATCAATTTGGGAATCAAGCTCCCGGAACAATAAAAGAAATCAATAGTTTTTGTTCTCTAAATTACGGAACTACTTTTCCTAGATTTGCTAAAGTAGATGTTAATGGTGAAAATGAAGCACCAATTTATAAATATTTAAAATCGAAAAAGAAGGGTTTGTTAGTTTCTAAGATAAAATGGAATTTTACAAAATTTCTTGTTGATAGAGAAGGAAATATTATAAAACGTTATGCTCCAACTTATTCCCCTTCGAAAATTGAAAAAGACATTTTAAAACTATTATAAATATGATTATTGAAAAATATATATTAGGAGTGTTAATATGAGAAACTTTATTTATGATAATAGTACAATTATAATTTTTGGAAAAGATACTGAAAAACAAATTGGCATTGAAACAAAGAAATATGGTAAAAAAGTTTTATTACATTATGGTGGTGGTAGTATAAAAAGAAGTGGATTATATGATCAAGTAATTAGTAGTTTAAAAGAAGAAAATGTTGAATATTTAGAACTTGGTGGAGTATTACCTAATCCAAGATTATCTCTTGTAAGAGAAGGAATTAAATTGGTTAAAGAAAATCAAATAGACTTCATACTTGCAGTTGGTGGAGGTAGTGTAATAGATTCTGCTAAAGCTATTAGTATAGGTGCAAAATATGATAAAGATGTTTGGGACTTTTTTGATAATAATGTGAAAATTAAAGATGCTCTACCAATTGGTGTAATATTAACTTTACCTGCTGCAGGTAGTGAAACAAGTCATAGTTGTGTAATAACAAATGAAAAAGGATGGTATAAAAGATCTGCTGCAAGTGTTTTAGAAAGACCAAAATTTGCAATTATGAATCCCGAATTAACTTTTACTTTGCCTAATTATCAAACTGCAAGTGGTGCAACTGATATGATTGCTCATGTGATGGAACGTTATTTTACTAATGAAAAAGATGTTGAATTTACAGACCAATTATGTGAAGCAACCATTAGAGTTATAATCGATAAAGTTAAAATTTGCTTGAAGGATAATAATAACTATTCCGCAAGAGCTGAATTAATGTGGGCAGGAACAATAGCCCATAATGGCTTGTTAGGAACAGGAAGAATCGAAGACTGGGCTAGCCATGGGATAGAACATGAATTAAGTGGTATTTATGATATTACTCACGGTGCTGGTCTTGCAATCATTTTTCCAGCATGGATGAAATATGTTTATAAACATGATTTAAAAAGATTTGCTCGTTTTGCTAATAAAATTTTTGATATTAAAATAAATAAAAATAATCTTAGTGAAACTGCTCTTAAAGGAATAAAAAAACTAGAAGAATTTTTTCAAGAAATAAATATGCCGATTACATTAAAGGAAGTTAATATTTCTAATGAAAGATTTAATGAAATGGCTTTAAAAGCAACAGAGAACGGAAAAATAGGTAATTTTGTGAAATTAGGAACTGAAGATGTGAAAAACATTCTTAAATTATCAATTTAAATATAGATCCTTATTATTTTCTTATAATAAGGATTTTTATTTATAAATTATTATTTTCAACAAGATGATTTTATTTAGAAATTTCATTTCAATAATCTGGTTTATTTGGTATAATTAAATACGAAAGCTAAGGTGATAACAATGAAAAATATGTTTAAATTTCCTATTTCTGAAAATTATTCTAATGGTGCTGAATATAGATGGAATAATAAAAAAGTTTATGAAGAAAAAATATTATTTAAGGGAAATGATTTTTCTAATATAGAAGCAACAGGAATGGCGAAATTAGAATTTAGTAAAAAACATTTATTGAGCTATGATAAAAACGTTGTAATAAAAGCTAATACAGATGTAGAAAATATTCAACCTAGACCAACGTTTGGAATTAAATTGGATTTAAAAGGAATGGACTTAGAAGATTATAATAGAATATCTTTATGGATTTATCCAAAAGCTACTGGCTATTTTAATTTTTATTATCATATAAATTTTAAGAGCAGTGATTCTTACCAACTTCATGCTCCTAGTTTAATTCCTAATAAGTGGAATCATGTTAGTTTTGAAATTGGAAAGTATAACAGAAAAATAGTAGATTTTATTTCTATTTCTCCTTTTTTAATGGGATGTCCTCCAGAGGCTTTGCCAGAATATGAAGTTTATTTTGATAAAATTGTTGCTGAAAAGGTGGATGAAGATTATGATTTAGGGTGGGATTTAAATGAAAGAATTGCTTTTTGTCATAGTGGTTATTACTTTAATCAAGACAAAATTGCAATTACTGGATTTTACGAACCAATTTTTAAATTAATTGATAATAATGATAGGGAAGTTTTTTCTAATAAAACGGAAATTTTAGAAAATAATTTAGGAAAATATTATATTTTAAATTTTTCACACTTTAAAACTGAAGGTATTTACAAAATTATATATGGACAAAAAACAAGTGAAACATTTGAAATAAGTGAAACTCCCTTTTTAAGTAGCACTTTAAAAAGCATAAATTTTTTAAAAAGTTTAAGATGTGGAGAAGAAGTTGTTGGCGTTCATTCCCCATGCCATTTGAATTGTAGAACTTTTCATTTAAATGGCAGTAGTGTTTCTAATTTTGGAGGGTGGCATGATGCTGGTGATGTTTCACAATTTGAAATACCTACAGCTGAAATTACTCATTCTTTATTAGATTTATCTGAAAAACACGCAGGACAAATACAAGAAAGACTTAAAGAAGAGGCGAGAGTTGGATTAAATTGGTTATTAAAAACAAGATTTAAAGATGGATTTAGAGTTACACAAGTTACATATTCAATATGGAGAGATAATATATTACATCCAGATAATAAAACTGTTAATTATCAAAATTCCGAAAATGGACCTTTTGAGAATTTCTGTGCAGCTGCAGCTGAAGCAAAAGCAGCAAAGATCTTTATGAATGAAGATCCTATTTTTGCAAATTGGTGTTTAAGGGCCGCTGTTGAAGATTTTGAATTTGCAAAAAAAGGTTATTTTGAAGGTTTATACACTAAAAGATGGGGTAGCAATAATGATGCCCAAGTTTCAGGACACGGTGCGTTAGCAGCTGCAGAACTGTATGAAGTAACTAAAGATGAATATTATCTTGATGAAGGAAACAAATATGCTAAAATAGTTTTAGCTTGTCAGCAAAGTAGTTATCCTGACTGGAAAATCCCTATTAGAGGTTTCTTCTATGAAGATGTTGATCATAAGTTTATAATGAGTTATGAGCATAGAGGCCATGAGCAATCGCCAATTCATGGATTAGCGAGATTAATTCAAGTTGTAGAAAAACATGAGAATAAAAATTGTTGGATTAATGGGCTCTCTCTTTATAAAGAATATATAGAAAGCACCATTAAATACACAGAGCCTTATGGTTTCCTTCCAGGAAATATTTATCATTTAGATAAAATAAATTTAGAAAGAGTAACTTATAAAAATGTTGGTTTTAGTGATGAGAAAGCACTAACTGACTTGCAAAACCAAATTAAAACTGGAATTCAACTTGATGAAAAAGTTTTTCTTAGAAAAATGCCTATTGCAATTCAAAGAAGAGGTTATCATGCAACACTTTTGAGTAAGGCAAAAGCTGTTAGTTTAATAGCTAATGTTTTAAATGATAAAAAATTGAGACAGATTGCCATTGACCAAATAGAGTGGATTCTAGGTAAAAATCCTTTTGCTTCATCAACAATGTTTGGAGAAGGATATAATTATCATCCGCTATACGTAGCTTTCTCAGACCAAATTGTTGGGAGTCTTCCCGTTGGTTTTAAAACATTAGGAAACTTAGATGCACCTTATTGGCCTACTATTAATAATGCCGTATTTAAAGAAATTTGGGGACATACAACCGCAAAATATCTTTGGATTTTAGCTGATTTATAAAGATATTTAAAACAAAGCAATTTAAATTGCTTTGTTTTTTCTTCATTAAATTCAGTAATTATGCTATAATATATGAGAATATGGGTGAATGAGATGTATGAAAAAATAGATAAACAATTATATACACCAATGATGAGACAATATCTCACTATTAAAGAAGATTATCCTGATGCTATAGTTTTTTTCAGATTAGGTGATTTTTATGAGATGTTTTTTAATGATGCTATTGTTGCATCAAAAGAACTAGAAATAGTTTTAACTGCTAGAGATGCTGGTGCAGATGAAAGAGTACCAATGTGTGGAGTACCGCATCATGCAGTTAATAATTATTTGGATAAACTAACTGCTAAAGGATATAAAATTGCTATTGTTGAACAAGTTGAAGATCCAAAATTGGCACAAGGAATAGTAAAGCGAGATGTTGTTAGAGTAATTACTCCTGGAACTGTTGTTGAAGGTTCAAATTTAAATGAAAAAGAAAATAATTTCATTGCTTCTGTTTCAAAAGAAAAACTTAGGTATATATTAAGTTATTCTGATTTGTCCACTGGAGAAAATTATCTTACAAATATACCTTTAAATAGCGAATTGTTAATTCAAGAAATATTAAATTTAAAAATCAAGGAAGTTATTATTTCAAGTGATTTTAATCAAGACATTTTTGTGCCGTTAAATTCTATAATTCAAATTACTTATTCAATTGAAGATAATAATGAAAAAATAGGTTATTTATCAACATTAAGTGAAAATTTAGATAAAGAAGAAAATAAAAACTTTTTAAGATTGCTTAATTATATTATTAAAACTCAAAAAAGAGTATTAGTCCATATGCAAGAAGTCATAAAATATGATGTTGATGGATATATGAAAATGGATCTTTCTTCTAGAAAAAATTTAGAATTACTTGAAACCCTTAGATTTCAAAATACAAAAAATACACTATTCAATGTTTTGGATAAATGTAAAAGTGCAATGGGTTCTAGATTTTTAAAAAGGAATATTATTTTTCCATTAGTAAATAAAGAAAGAATTGAAGAACGATATTTTATTATCGAAAAAATGCAAGAATATTTTATAGAAACAGATGATATTAGAGATATACTTAATCAAGTATATGATTTAGAAAGAATTGTCGGGAAAATTTCATATGAAAATGCTAATCCAAAAGATTTATTACAATTAAAAAGATCTTTATCTTCAATACCTGAACTAACTAATTTATTAACTAAAATAAAAATTCAAAAATATTTTTTTTACCAAGAATATTTAGAAATGATAATGTCTCTGTATAATTTGATTAATAAATCTATCAGAGATGATGCCCCTTTTGTGATAAAAGATGGAGGGATTATCAAAGAAAATTTTGATAATGATTTTGATGATTTGAAAAAAATCAACTTAGGGAGTAAAGAATATCTTTTAAATCTAGAAAAAGAAGAAAGAATAAAAACAGGTATAAAAAATTTAAAAGTTGGTTTTAATAGAGTTTTTGGCTATTATATAGAAGTAAGCAAAAGTAATATTGATTTAGTTAAAGATGAATATGGATACATTAGAAAACAAACTTTGAGTAATTGTGAGCGTTATATTACTCAGGAATTAAAAGAAAAAGAAGCTTTAATTTTAAGAGCTGAAGAAAAAATGTTGAGTTTAGAGTATGATTTATTTATTGAAGTTCGAAACACTTGTAAAGACTATACTCATGTTTTACAAATACTTTCTAAAGATATTTCCTATATTGATATGATGCAATCTTTTGCTATTATAGCATTAGAAAACAACTATACTAAACCACAATTAAATAATAAAAAAGTTCTCGATATTAAAGATGGGCGACATCCTGTAATAGAAAAATTTAACTCTGATTTTATTTCAAATGATATAAAAATGAACAATGATAATATTATTTTATTAATCACTGGCCCTAATATGAGTGGTAAATCTACTTATATGCGACAAGTTGCATTAATTAGTATTATGGCACAAATAGGTTCTTTTGTCCCTGCTACAAAAGCTAATTTACCAATCTTTGATGCAGTGTATACAAGAATTGGAGCGAGTGATGATATTGTTAGTGGTCAATCTACTTTTATGGTTGAAATGACAGAAGTTGATAAAGCTTTAAAAGATGCCACTGATAATAGTTTAATTATATTTGATGAAATTGGAAGAGGTACTGCAACTTATGATGGTATGAGTTTAGCACAAGCTATTATAGAATACGTTCATGAAAAAATTCACTGTCTTACTTTATTTTCAACGCATTATCATGAATTAACTACTCTAGATAAAAGTTTATTAAAATTGCGTAATGTTCATGTAAGCATAGAAGAAAAAGATGGTGATGTAATTTTTTTGCATAAAGTTTCTAATGGACCAGTTGATAAAAGTTATGGCATTAATGTCGCTAAATTAGCTGGTTTACCTTTAGATGTTACACTAAGAGCTAAAGATTTATTAACTAAGTTTGAAAAAGGAATTTTTGATAGTAATTCTCTATCTATTAAAAACTATAACCCTCCATTATTGTACGATTCGAAAACTGATAAAGAAATATATGTTCTTAAAGAAATACAAGATATTAATCTAAATGAAATGTCTCCTTTAGAAGCTTTAAACATCTTAAATAAATTACAAGAAAAGATTAGAAAGTAGGTGAAATTATGGCTCTTATTGAACGTCTTAATGATCATTTAACAAATATGATCGCTGCGGGGGAAGTAATTGAAAGAATTTCTTCTGTTGTTAAAGAATTAGTAGAAAACTCAATTGATGCTGAAGCAAAAAATATTATTATTACTTTAACTGATGCTGGATTAAAAGAAATAGTTGTAAAAGATGATGGAATTGGAATGGACTCAGTAGATGCAAAAAGAGCAATTTTACCTCATTCAACAAGTAAACTTTTAAAAGAATCTGATTTATTTAATATTTCTACTTTAGGTTTTAGAGGTGAAGCCCTTCCATCTATCGTATCTGTTTCTAATTTTAAAATGAAAACTAGCAATGATAGTAAGCACGGGCTTATGTATACTGTAAAAGGTGGAGAGATTGTTAGTGAAGCTTTGATAGCATTTTCAAGGGGAACAGAAATAACTGTTAGAAATTTATTTTATAACACACCTGCTAGGTTACAAAATTTACAAAGTGAAAACACAGAATTAAGTTATATTACTGATTATGTTGCTAAAATTTCATTAGCTAGACCAGATATTAGTTTCAAAATAATTAATAACGATAAATTATTAATGCATACTTTTGGAAATAATAATTTGTTAGCTACAATAAATAGCATTTATGGAAGTTCGATTGCAAAATCAATGATTGATATTTTTGGTAATAATGGACTATTTCAAATATCAGGTTATATTAGTAAAATTAATGAAACTAGATCTAGTAAAAATAATATGACTATCATCGTTAATGGTAGAACAATTAGAAATAATAAAATATTGAATGCAATAGTAGAAGGTTATAGGGGATATTTAATGATTGGGAAATATCCAATTGCTGTAATATCTATTTCTGTTGATTATTCGTTGGTTGATGTCAATGTTCATCCTGGTAAGTTAGAAGTTAGGTTTACTGATGAAGATAAACTAATTGAACTAATAATAAATACAATAATTAATCGTCTCCAAAAGACTAATATGGTTGTTGAGATTGATAGTACTAAAAATGATGTAAATGTTTTAAATGAAAATGTTATTTTAGATGAATATGAAGAAATTACTAATCAAACAAAAGATACTATTAATATTGATAAATATAATGAAAGAAAAATTAGAACTTTTAACTTAGAAGATTTTAGGGAGTCAACTCCATATATAACAGAAAATTTTGAAGATGTTACAAAAGAAGAAGAAACTTTTGTTACAAAAACACAAAGGGAGTTTTCTTTTTCTCATGAAGAAAATGAATCAATTAAAGAATTTCTGCCAAGATTAGAATATATTGGCCAATTATTTGGAACTTATATTATTTCTCAAAGTAAAAATGAGTTATATTTAATTGACCAACACGCTGCAGCAGAAAGAGTAAATTATGAAAAATTTCGTACTGCTTTACAAAAAGATAAATTAATAACTTACGAGTTATTAATTCCTATTCAAATGATTTACACACAAAACGAATACTTATTAATTTTAGAAAAAGTAAAAGAAATTGAAGATTTAGGAATTAAAATTGAAGATTTTGGAAATGGTTCAATTTTAATTAGAGAAGTGCCCATTTGGTTATTCAAAGGAAAAGAAAAAGAATTTATTGATGAAATAATTTATTTGATTATAAGTGATAGAAAAACTCAAAAATATGAGTTTTTGGATAACATGGCTAAAAGCTTAGCTTGTAAAAAATCTATTAAAGGTAATCAATATCTTAGTAAACAAGAAGTTTTATATTTGTTTGAGGATCTTCAAAAATGTGAGAACCCTTATACATGTCCGCATGGGCGACCAGTGATAATACGTTATAAACTAGAGGAAGTTGAAAAATGGTTCAAAAGGATAGTTTGATAAAAATTATAATAATTATGGGGCCAACGGCTGTAGGCAAAACAAATATTTCAAATATTTGTGCTAAACATTTTTCAGGAGAAATTATTAATACTGATGCCTCTAGTTTTAAAAAAAATCTAGATATTGGAACTGCTAAGCCATCAAAAAATGAAATGCTTGTTAAACATCATTTTGTTGATTTTCTTGAACCAATTGAAGATTTTTCAATAAAGGATTTCCAAGAATTAGCACGGAATAAAATTAATGAATTATCAATGGAAAATAAAAATATCTTTCTTGTTGGTGGGTCAGGTTTATATATTAATTCACTCATTATGAATTATCAATTTTCAAAAATAAAAATGGACAAAAGAGACTCCTATTTAGATTTAAGTAACGAACAAGTACATAAAATTTTAGAAAAACTAGATTTTGAAGCCTCTCAAAAAATTCACTGTAATAATAGGAGAAGAGTTTTGAGAGCGATTAAAATAGCAAATGAAGGAAAATTAAAAATTAGTGAAAATATTACTGACGAATATTTATATGAATACTTACCTATTTTTCTAAATACTGATAGAAATATTTTGTATAAAAGGATTAATAATCGTGTTGAAGAAATGTTGAATAATGGTTGGATTGATGAGGTTATTCAATTAAAGAAAAACAAGATTGATATTTCTAAAATAAGAGAAATAGGGTATAATGAAGTATCTGAATATATAGATGAAAATATCTCTTATAATGAGATGAAAGAAATAATAAGTAAGAAAACTAGGAATTATGCTAAAAGACAAATCACCTGGTTTAAAAATAAAATAGATTCAATTGAAATATTAATTGATTATGAGAATGTTGATTTGACTATTACCAAAATTAATAGTCTAATTGATGACTTTTTAAAGGAGTAATAAAATGGAAAGAATTCAAAAATTAATAGCAAATAGTGGATATTGCTCTAGAAGAAAAGCTGAACAATTGATTAATGAAGGCAAAGTTTCAGTCAATGGTGTAGTTGTAACTACCCTAGGAACTAAAGCAAATAAAAGTGATGAAATACTTGTTGAAGGTAATGTTTTACCAAATATTGAAAAATTATATTTTGTAATGAATAAACCACGTTATACAATCTCAAGTGTTTCTGATGATAAAAACAGGCCAACAGTAATTAGTATTTTGCCTGCTGTGTATCAAAAATTGGGATTATATCCGGTAGGACGTTTAGATTATGATACAAAAGGAGTTTTGCTCTTAACTAATGATGGTGAATTTATGAATGAATTAGTAGGACCTAAATCTAATCTTGAAAAAGAATATTTAGCAAGAGTTGATGGGATTTTTACAAAAATTAACTTATCAAATATAAGGTCTGGAGTTATGTTAGATGGTATTAAAACTAGAAAATGTTATGCAAAAATTGAAGAAATAGATAAAAAAAATCAATCTTCACTTGTTAAAATCGCTTTAACTGAAGGAAAATATCATCAAGTAAAAAGAATGTTTCTAGCTGTTGGATTTACCGTGAAAAACTTAACTAGAACTATGTTTGGAGAAGTAACAACTGATGGTTTAAAAGAAGGGGAATTTAGAGATTTAACACCTCATGAGATAAAAAGATTGCTAGTCATGAGTAAAAAAACAACTATTTAAATAGTTGTTTTTTAGTATTGAATAGTTAAAAAAATAGTATTAATTTGGATTAATCCTATATAATTAAATTAATATTGATTTTCATTGAATAAAATTATTTAATATGTTATAATAAGCAAGGAATTTAGAGGTGTTTTATGAGTTGGCAAATTGCTATTGATGGTCCAGCTGGTGCTGGTAAAAGCACTATTGCAAAAGAGGTTGCGAAAGAACTTGGATTTGAGTATGTAGATACGGGAGCCATGTATCGTGCAGTAACTTTAAAGGCAATGAAGCTGGGAATTAATATGGAGGATGAAAAAGAGTATTCATTTTTAGAAGATACTGAATTTGATTTTAGAAATCATAAGATTTATCTTGATAATATTGATGTCTCTGACGACATAAGAACTCTTGCAGTCTCAAACAATGTTTCTCTAGTTTCTAAATTTAAATATGTCCGTACAATTTTAGTTCATTTACAAAGAAAATTAGCAAATGATAAAAATGTTATTATGGACGGACGGGATATTGGGAGTGTTGTTTTACCTAATGCTTTTTTAAAAATTTTTCTTAATGCAAATGTTGAAGAACGAGCAAAAAGAAGAATGAGTGAAAGAGTTATAAGCAATAACAATAGTCTGTCTTATTTAGAAACTATCGAAGAAATAAAAGTTAGAGATTATAAGGATAGTAACCGAGAGGTTAGCCCATTAATTAAAACTAGTGACGCTATTGAAATAGACTCATCTAAATTAAATGTACGGACTGTGGTTGAAATGATCATAAGTTTAGTTATCGAAAGAGGTTATAGAATGGAAAATTTAGAAAAAAAATCAGAAACTATTGTTGAAGAAACAGTAGTTGAAGAAACAAAGCAAGAAGAATTGGTAGTTGAAGAAAAGGAAGCAAAAAAAGCTGCTCCTAAAAAAGCTCCAAAAGCAAAAGAAGCTGAAGCTGTTGTTGAAGAAACAGTAGTGGAAGAAAAACAAGAAGAATTGGTAGTTGAAGAAAAAGAAGCAAAAAAAGCTGCTCCTAAAAAAGCTCCAAAAGCAAAAGAAGCTGAAGCTGTTGTTGAAGAAACAGTAGTGGAAGAAAAACAAGAAGAATTAGCTGTGAAAGATAAAGAAACAGCTAAAAAAGAAACAGTTAAATCTGAAAAAGAAGATGATGTTGATGATT
>DUUA01000116.1 GCA_012841765.1 Acholeplasmataceae bacterium | reverse complement strand
TAGATTATAAGATTCCAGACTATGAAGTACCTGCAATTGTTTTAATAAAACAAGATACTATATTGTTTTTAGGAATAAGAGATGTATTTAAATATGAAAATGGAAGAAATTATAATGTAAATAAAGATTTACTTATTTGGATGAAATGATTTTTAGAGTCTAGATTTGTTTCTTTTAATCAATACTTTTTCTTCAAAAGCCCTATTATATACCAAAAAGAAAATAATTTAACAATCGCAAAACAAGTATTTGATGTTGGGGTATGATTATTTGATACTACAAAGATATCATCCCTAAGGGATTATGTTGTGGTAATATTGTATTTAATAAATATCAGTAGCACCATAGGTGCGGCATCTTTGTAGCAAGAATTATCCCTCACACATACCCAAAGCACCAAAGGTGCGACACCTTTGTAGGAAAAAAGACTTGACCTTTTTGAAAAAAGATGGGAGATAAATTTAAAAAGAAGGGGTTTAAATTTGAAAAGAAGGGGTCTAAATGAATCACCGTTTTAATTTCTTGAATCACCGTTTTAAAAAATTAAAACGGTGATTCAGTAAATTGTTATGGCGTTTTAATTTTGAGGGGGTTTTTGCTATGTTTTTTGTCTTTGCAGCAGAATATCTTTACTTCCTTTACTTTGATATTGTCTTGATGCTAATATTACTCTCGCTCTACTTCAATCTAATACTTGTAAAAAAATAACAAAATAATCATATCTTTAATTGTTTATGTAAAAATATAGTTATAATATTGCAAAACGTTTTCAGCACAAGCTTAATAAGGTTCTAATTTGTGTTTGAAGAAAGTTTGAAAATTGAATACTTGTAACTTACCATAAATTAATAACATGAAAACTGCATATAATAATAAGAATAAGAGTAGATTATTTCTTATAATAGGAATTAGTTTATTTCTATTTAGTAGTTGTCAGATATGTATAGAAACTCCTAAAACAATTCGTAAGGCTGCTTCTTATCAAAATCATATCCCCCTATCTGCTAAAGAACTAAAATCAATTCTTACAGAAGATACAACGCATTATAAATTTGTTGTTTTTTATAGTCCTTGTTGTGGGCCTTGTATTCAACATTTTAGATTAACTTATCCCAATGTAATGAATCAATATGACACAAGTCAGGTTGTTTGGTATTTTATATTAGAAGATACAGGAGGAATAAAACATAATGAGAAATTTCTAAGAAACTTAAATGTTCGTACTAAAATGTATTATTTTAGAGATGATACTCCAGAGTTCTCTTACAAGAATGAAAACAATTGGAATAATTTAGCTAATTATCTTTTTAATTATACTAATCATAAAATTGACGATATTTTTGGTATTCCTGTAAACTTTATTGTAAATAAAGAGGGAACAGTAAAGAAAGTAATATATAATTATCCAAATGGTATTAAACGAATTTCCACACTTAGCTTATATGACATTATGAACAAGTCTGTAATGGATATTGACTTTAATAATATTACAGATACAGTTGATTTAGATTTTCCTCCTTATGTCTGTACTGGGGATAATTGTAAAGTGAAGTAGTATTTACATAGGAAATTAACAATATAAAATTACAATACACAACAGAAGCTCAATTAGTTTTGGGCTTCTCTTCTTT
>DUUA01000115.1 GCA_012841765.1 Acholeplasmataceae bacterium | reverse complement strand
TTATTGTTTTTTTCAATAAAATCAATAAATGAATTTATTTGCTTTAATATAAATCCACTACTCATCTTAAAATCAACCTTTCCACCCTTAATCATATTCATTGCACTAGGAATAGCAACCTTAGGATTACTCATTACTTTCATATTTAAATAATTAAGCAAAGAAATTAAATGATGTTGCGCTAACATTGTCCCACACATTCCAGGAGACATCCCACTAATGGTAACAATTTTTCCTGATAAAACTTGCTTCTCATTTTTACTAGCTGGTCTAGATAACCAATCTATTAAATTATTTAAAACTCCCGGAAAAAATTGATTATACTCAGGAGTGAAAATCCATAAAGCATCTGCGTTTTTTACTTCGCTTCTAACTCTTTTTACAGCATCAGGAGCATTTGCTTCTAAATCTTGATTAAAAAAAGGAACATCTTGAAAATCTAGCAATGTAAATTCAACACTATCTTCAAGAAGATTTTTTACTTCAAGCGCTAATTGCTTATTAAATGACTCTTTTCTAAAAGACCCTACGATTCCTAATATTTTAATTTTTTTCATATATTTCTCTTTCTCTATTTAATAACTAATTTTAGTTTGAATAAAAGTACCATTATTTAAATCATCAAATGCTTTTTTCAATTCTTCTCTAGTGTTCATGACTATTGGACCTCCCCATGCAATTGGTTCATTTAATTCTTTAGAACTAATAAACAACACTTGAATATCATTATCCAATGCTTTAATTTCCACATATTCACCTTTAGAAAGTTTAATTGCTGTTTTTTCTCTAACAAACTTCCCTGCAATATTCGCATCTCCAATAAGTGTAAAAAGCATAACTGATGAATCTTTATTAGTTTTTAATTTAAAAGAACAATTTTTAAAAAGATGTATATCATAATAATCAATTGGAAGATATTTACTTAAATATCCAATATTATTTTCATACTTTCCAGCAAGTAATCTAAGCTTACCATTTTCAAGCTCAATTTCTTTAATTTCATTATTTTTGATACTACAATAAGCTGGTACTACCATTTTATCTTTTCTTGGAAGATTCAACCAAAGTTGCACTCCCAACAATCTTTCTGCTGCAGGTAATCTTTCTTCATGTAAAATTCCAGAACCCGCAGTCATCCATTGTACTTCCCCATCACTAATCATATCTTCATTTCCTAAACTATCCCTATGAGTCATATACCCACGATATAAATAACTAATTGTTTCAATTCCTCTATGAGGATGCATTGGAAATCCTGCTGTATAATCACTTGGATTAATGCTATCAAATGAATCTAGCATTAAAAAAGGATCAAATTCTTCTACAGTTTGATTTCCTAAAACTCTAACTAAATTAACTCCAGCTCCATCTTGAGTTTTAAATCCTTGAACTTGCTTTATTATTTTTCTTTCCATTTATCTTCTCCTTAATATTATTAAAAATGGAATAAATAGACACCCCGTATTAAATCGCCTAAATATTTCATTTTTATCAAAATTATTCAAAAGTAATAATTACTTCAATAAATTCATTACCTCTATATACTGAAAATTCAGCACTATCACCTTTTGTCATCTCTCCAAGTATTGCTCTAAATTCATATGAATACATTATTTTTTCTCCATTAAAAGAAACAATAATGTCATCTGCAAATAAAATGCCATTAGAAATAGAATCTACTCCCACTTCAGTAATATAAACTCCACTATTAATTCCCTCAGGTAATGATGTTATAGGATTTCCAGAAGAATCAGTAAAACTTTCATTAAACTTAGAATCAATTATTTCTTTTATCATATAAATACTAATACCTAATTTATATCTTTGAGGAGTTATTCCTTTTTCCAATAATGGCAACAATTTTTGAATTGTTGAAAGAGGAATTGCAAATCCCATATTATCAATATCATCACTAACTAACTTTAAAGTATTAATACCTATTAATTTACCTTCTAAATTTATTAATGCTCCACCACTATTGCCTGGATTGATTGCTACATCATGTTGAATATATTCAGAGTCCCAATCATTAATTTCATCTCCATCAGTATCATCTGATAAATATCTTTTTTCATGAGAAACAATCCCAAATGTAGCACTACCGTAAAAATCATATCCGCTTGGGTTTCCTATTGCTATTGCAAAATCTCCACGTTCAACAACATCACTATTAAATTCGATTGGATTAAAAAGTTTCTTTGTAGAAAACTTTACAACTGCAATATCAATCTTATCATCATATCCTAATACTTCAGCTTCATAGTAAATACCTAATTCACCATCGTATACTTCAACATCAACAATTATCTCATCTTCTGCTGTAACAACATGTCTATTTGTCATCAGTAAATATTCAAAATAAGCAACTGTTCCTTCTTGAATAGCTTGAAGATAGTCTTCTATTACTTCTCCTTCGTCATTTATTGCTACACAATTATAAATGACTCCACTTCCAGTTCCATAAGGAGTTAATTTATCATCTTTATTAATATAGCTAGTTACACCCAGTATAGAAGGTGCTACTGTATTAATTGCTACTTTTACAAGATTTTGAAAATCATCGATATTTATAATAGCATTATAAATATTATTATAAATTTCATTAGTAGTAATATCTTGACTTTCAACGAGGTCATTTAAGTTATCAATTAAAGTTCTTTGTAAAAGAACTTTAGCTTCTTGTTCTCTTAATTTGATTTCCTGATTTAAAATCTTTTCTTCTTGTTCATCTAATTTAGTTTCTTGATCTAATATTTTTCCTTCTTGATTATTAAGTTTCTCATCTTGAAGTGCAAGCCTTTCTTCTATTTCTTGAATAAAATTATTATTCTTAAAATCACCAAGATTATCGCTTGTCCCATCTTTATATAAAACTATCATTTGTCCTTCTTCATTTAGTGAAATACTCACTATTGATTTATTTTCAGTTTCTACACATCCTAGCAAACTAAATGATAAAAATAAACCTAAAATAAATATTAAAATTATTTTGACATATTTCATATTACATCTCCTCTTTATTCAAAAGTATGTGAAACATTTATAAATAAACCATTTCTATATACTTTAAAAGTCGCTGTATCACCTTGAACCATTTCTCCTAAGATAGCCCTAAATTCATAAGAATATCTAATTTCATGATCGTTAAACCTAACAATAATATCTCCAGGTAAAAACAATCCTTCAGATATACTATCTTCGTTAGGTTCAATTACATAAACTCCATTTTTTATTTCTTCTGGAAATTCTTCAAGAGTATTTCCTTCAGCATCTTTAAAATTCTCATCATATTTAGAATCTATAATATCTTTAACAGTATAAATATTTATTCCTAATTTATATCTTTTCGGTTTTTCTCCACGTTCTAAAGAAAGAAGCAATTTTGTAATTGTGTTTGTGGGAATCGCAAAACCCATATTATCAACTTTACTACCAATTAATTTCAATGTATTAATACCAATTAATTTACCTTCTAAATTAATTAAAGCTCCACCACTATTTCCCGGATTAATTGCTACATCATGTTGGATATATTCAGAATCCCAATCATTAACACCATCACCATCAGTGTCATCTGACATATATCTTTTAGGATAAGAAATAATTCCAAAAGTTGCACTACCATAAAAATCGTAACCTTCAGGGTTACCTATAGCGACAGCAAAACTTCCTCTTTTTAAATTATCTGAATCAGTAAATTCAACTGGTGAAAAAAACTTACTTGCTCTAAAGGTAAGAACAGCTAAATCAACTTTATCATCAAAACCTCTTAAAGTAGCATCATAATAATTCCCAGTTTCACCATCATATACTTCTAAAGAGGTAATGGTGTTTGTATCATCAGTAACAACATGTCTGTTAGTTATTAGTAAATACTCATAGAAACCAACATTATCGCTATCCAAAGTTGATTCCCATTCAGTGATTTTTACACCATCTAAATCATATGCCCAACAGTCATAAATAACACCACTTCCTGTACTATTAGGAACTTGTTTATTTGCAATCCCAGCTTTAGTTATATAGCTAGTTACACCAAGTACAGATGATCCAACTTTTTCAATTGCTGCTACAACTAAATCTTCAAATTCAGCAACATCTATAGTCACATTATAACTTTTATTATATATTTCGTTATTTACTTTGCCGTTTTCATTTACACACCCTGCCATTACAAAACCAAGAGCCAAAAGCATTAATCCACTAAATATTTTTTTCATCTAATTACTCCTTAAAT
>DUUA01000114.1 GCA_012841765.1 Acholeplasmataceae bacterium | reverse complement strand
CTTCTCCAAACTCTTCTGCTTTTTTTATTATTTCATTTGTATTTTTAAAATTGTTATTATCTATTTTAGTAATTTGAGATAAATTATCATTTTTTATTAGTTCAGTTTTTTCAATTTCATTAATTATTATTTCTTCAACAGGTCTATGTTTATTTTTTTTCTTTTTAAAACAATTAAAAATACTCATTATTTATCCTTTCATTTTATCTAAAATTTAAATCTTTTTAGGAGGATAAGTATCCCCGTTTAATTTTATCTCATTTCTTGGTGACAAAGAAACTTCTAGTATTTTAACACCCTCTGGCATAGTTAGACGTTTATACTGACTTTTGAAAAATCTGTCATTAAAGTTATTGACATAATTTTTAGCTTCTTTTTCTGTAATATTGAAAGCATTTTGAATAAGATATGATAGTTTTTGCCCTTGTGAACCATTTACTAAAAAGTGGTATAAAATAAAATCATTAATTTCATAAGAACCAATAATTTCTTCAGTAAACTGTTTGGAACTTTTTAATTCAGGAGAAATTGGCTCATTAAATATATAATCAATGTTTTTGGAAATTTCAGAATAGATACCTTTGTAATAAATACATAGTACTTTAATTACAGTTTTTGGAAGTCCTGAATTAATGCCATACATTGCCATATGATCACCATTAAAAGTAGACCATCCAAGCGCAACTTCACTCATGTCACCTGTACCAATTACTATTCCTTTTTCCATATTTGCAATATTCATTAATGTTAGCGTTCTATATCTTGCTTGTGCGTTTTCGTAAGTTACATCTTCTTTTCCAGTATGTCCAATCAATTTTAATTGACTCTTAAATTCTTTATCAATATTTAAATCTTTAATTGTAATATTTAATTTCTTCATTAATGATAACGCATTTTGATACGTAGAATTCTTACTATTAATTGTTGGAAGCGTTACTCCGATAATATTTTTTCTATCAATTGAAAACTTATCACACATATAGCACAAAGATAATAGAGCAACAGTAGAATCCAATCCACCACTAACTCCTAAAACAACTTTATCGATACCGATATAGTTTAATCTTTTGTAAACCGAACATGCTTGAATTTCAATAATATTATGTAAATCTTTTGTATTTTTAGGTACAAATGGTAATTTTTCAAGTTTAGTATTAAAATTATAATCTTTTGATTCTTTGAATTCAACATTTACTTTATAGTAATCTTTTTTATTATATTTAACACCCTGTTTATAATAACTACTTGATCTTCTAATATACTTCAATTTATCTAAATCAATATCAGCAAATATTACTTTTGATTTTAAGGATAAATCCCCATCTAAATTTAAAATTTCGCCATTTTCCGAAATTATTAATTCAGCTCCAAATAAAACTTCACTAGATGATTCACTTGCATCTGTTGATGCATAAACATAAGCCCCAGTGAACTTATATGTTAAATTATTTAATAATAATTTTCTTCTTTCCGTCTTACCTATTACAGCTGGTGAAGCACTAGAATTAAAAACTATTAGAGCATTATTTAAAAATAAATCTTGACTAATTGATTTAGGTGCCCAGACATCACCACATACTTCGCATGAAAAAGAAAAATCATTTTTATAATCAGTAAATAACATTCTTCCAAACGGAACTTGTTGATTCAAAAATTCAATATTTTTGACATTTTCATCATCAAAGCTTGTAAACCATCTCATTTCATTAAACTCGTGTGAGTGAGGGAGATAAGTTTTAGGAATTATTCCTAAGATTTTATTGCCTTCAACAACAAAACAACAATTATATATTAAATCATCTAAATATAAATAAGAACCAAATATAACAATGCCCTTAAAAGGATTAGAATTTAATAAATCACTAATAGAATTTAAATTTTCTTTATATAAATAGTCTTGAAAAAATAAATCTCCACAAGAATAACCAGTAATTGCAAGTTCTGGGAAAATAATTATTTCAGGTTCATCTTGTAAATTTTGAAGAATATTTAAAATTTCTTTTGTATTAAAACTTGGATCTGCTAATCTCAATTTAGGAGATGCAGCAGCAACTTTTATAAAACCATTTTTAAACATAATTTCACTCTTTCTTATATAAATTATTATTTATAATATAATCGTTTACTTCTTCTAATAAATAATCATTCTTTTTTGTTTTTCTATAGCTTGTTGATGAAATATCTATTTTAGGAAAGTCATGTAAGATTATAAAATTATTTTTATATTTATTCAAAAAATCATCACTAGAAATAATGTTATTTATATTAATGTCATCTCTAGGTATAATCATAAATTTATTTTGGGCGACAACATTAGGGAAATTAATCCATTTGCTAATATTTAATAAATTGTCTGCTCCCATAACAAAATAGGAATTAGGTATATTTGATAAAGTATAACTTGTCCCATAATATCCATCCAATTTCATTTCAAAATCTGACACCAAGGCTCTGGGACCTAATTTGTCACACATAATCTGTAACATCATTAGTCTATCCTTATCACTTGCTAAATCATCTTTATGATATAAAGAACTAGTTGGTAAAAATATTAAATTAGCATCTGGATATTTTTTTAATAAATACTCGCCAATTTGAAAATGAGCGAGTGTAGGAGGATTAAAAGATCCACCGTATATAACTTTCATAACTATCACCTATATTATTATATCATATTAAATCAATACCTGGAATAATATTTTAAAATAGTTACTAAAATGGTATGCGAATAAAATTGATAGTTTAAAAACAGCTGAAAAAATCAGCTGTTTAAATCAATAAATATAAATACCTATAAAATTACTTATCTCTAGGCTTCGGTAAAATTGGTTTTGGTAACGGTCTGAAATTGCTCATCTTGTACCTCCTATAATTTTTCTATTATTCTTAATTTTGCAGAATGAGCTCTGTTATTTATTAAAAGCTCTTCATCGCTTGGTGTAATTACACGATTATTTATTATTTTAAAATTTCTTACTATATCAACATCTTTAATAGGAACTCCTTTTGGAATATTATCCACAACCATTTCTTTAAAAACACTCTTACATATTCTATCTTCTAAAGAATGGAAGTTTATTACACAAATTCTTCCTCCCTTTTTAAGTAGAGTTAAAGCATCTCGTAATGATTTTTCAAAAACATTTAATTCATCATTAACAGCTATTCTTATTGCTTGAAAAGTTTTTTTTGCAGGATGGCCTTCTTTTCTTCTTACTTTTGCTGGCAAAGCTGTTTTTATAATTTCACTTAATTGTAAAGTTGTTTTAATTGGAGCTTTTTCTCGCTCTCTTATTATTTTTTTTACAATTGAGCTAGCATGTTTTTCTTCTCCGTATACATATAAAATTCTTTTTAATTCTTCAAATGAATAATTATTGACAATTTCGTATGCATCTAGATATTGATCTTGATTCATTCTCATATCTAGTTTTGCATCAATATTATAACTGAATCCTCTATCTCCAATATCAAACTGAAACGAAGATACACCTAAATCATATAAAATACCATCAACTTTTGATACATCTAAACTTTTTAATTGTTCTTTTAAATTAACAAAATTATCAGGAATAATTGTAAAATTATCTCCTATTTCTGAAAGTTTTGTTTGCCCGCGGAATACAGCATAACTATCTTGTTCAAAACAATATAACTTACCTTTTTTTGATAATTTTTTTAATATTTCACTAGAATGACCTGCACCACCCATTGTACAATCAACATAAATACCATCTTTTTTGATATTTAATCCACTTATTGTTTCTTCTAACAATACGGGTATATGTCTTTTAGTTTCCATTAGTAATCCAACTCTATTTCTTCGCTAATTTGATCTAAAGTTTCTTTTTTATCATCATAATATTGATGCCATTCTTTTTTAGACCAAATTTCTATTCTTTCGCCAACGCCTATTATTACACATTCTTTTTCAAGATTAGCGTGTTCTGACAAGACTTTTTCAAGTGTAATTCTCCCCTTTGAATCAATATCTTTTTTAAATGCTCCGGACATAAACATTCGATTAAATTCGCGGTTTTTTCTTTTTGTAAAAGAAAGATTATTAAGTTTATTTACAATTTTAGTCCATTCATCTAATGTATAAATGTATAAACAATTTTCAATTCCTCGATTTACAATTAATTGTGTCCCAATTTCATTTTTAAAATCTATAGGAATAAAAATTCTGTTTTTATCATCTAAATTATAATGGTACTCTCCAATAAACATTTCTTTCACCTTCTTCCACTTTTACCCACTTTGTCCCACTTTTATTATATCATAGCCTTTTTTTTAATGCAACTATTAAATTAAAATATTTTGAGCATAAAAAAAGCACTCAAATTCGAGTGCTTTTTTAAATAATATTAAAAATAAAATATTATTTTGGGCTCTTCTGTTTTGTGGTAGGAGCTTTTTTTTCAGCTGATTTTGCTTTTTTAGAAGCTTTTTCATCAGTTGCAGCTTTTTTAGGAGCTTTAGCGACCTTTTTCTTAGGAGCTTTTTCTGTTTTTACAGTTTCTTGAACTGCTGTTTCTTCTCCTTTTACTTTGATATTTATAACTTTTTTACCATCATAAAAACCACATGAAGGGCATACAACGTGAGCCAATTTAACTTCGCCACAATTAGGGCAAACCATAATTCCTGGAGTAGTTAAAGCTTGATGACTACGACGTTGACGTTTTCTAGTTTTAGAAGTCCGTCTTTGTGGAACAATTGCCATTTCTCTTCACCTCGTGATATATTTTGTTATTCAGTATCTGTTTTAGTTATTCGCATAGGTTTTAATAATAAAATATTTTCCCAGATTGCATCTGTTAAATCTATTGTATTCATTTCAATTATTCTAACATCTTCATTATAACCTTCTTTAACATCATAAGTTTCAACAGTATTTATTTCAATTGGAAATTCCAATAAATCTAAAGTTACTGCATCTTCTAAAATTAAATTAGTGTTAATATAAAGATTAAATTGATAACGGTCTTCCCAAATATGTATTCCTTCTCCATGTACATGAACTAAAGAAATATCAATAATATCATCAATATTTTCAATTCTTTCACGTAAATCGATAGTAAATTCAAAATCGAAAGACTTATCACCATATTTAAATAATTGTTGTAGCGACCATTTCATAAACATTAACCTTATAACTTCTATATTATACTATAAATTCTTACGTAAGTCAACGAAATAAACTAGCAAATAATTAACTGTTTATTACATTTTCTTCTATCATTTTCAGAATATTTTCTCTTCCAATGTTTTTTAAACTTGATGTAACAAACAAAGAAGATTCTGAAATAGAAAGCTTCTTAATAATGTTATTTTTATGCTTAAACAAATGAGTAGTACCTACTTTATCGGATTTAGTTGCAATTACTTTAATATTAAGTTCTAAAAACTTTAAATAATTGATCATAATAACATCATCTTGAGTAGGTCCAACTTTTGTATCAATTAACAAAAAGGCAATTTTAATATTCTGGTTATCAACTAAATATTCTTCTATATATCCACCAAATTTATCTTTTTGCTCGAAACTTCTAGCGGCATAACCATAACCAGGTACATCAACAAAATACATTTTATCATCAATATTATAAAAATTTACTGCAATTGTCTTTCCTGGTTTAGTAGATGTTCTTGCAAGTAATTTTCTATTAACTAAAAAATTAATAAAACTACTTTTTCCAACATTACTTCTACCTAAAAAAACAAATTCAGGAACATTTGAAATATTAGGATTCTGTTTTCTGGAAACAGCACTAATTACATATTCACATTTTTTAAACATCTTTTCACCTCTATAATAAAAATCCCTGTACAGGGATTTAAAAATGGAATGTATTCTGTAAGCCTTGTTCTGTACTTATTACTAAGCGGTAATCATTTATCTCTATTTAAAATAGTCTTAAATCAATTCATTTATGATTTAAGATTCCCCTACCAAATTTGGGTTTCTAGCTTATGGGGTTTACCCGTTCCACTCCTATAGTTTCCTATAGGCATCGTCTCTGTGGCACCTTAGGAGCTTTTATCCATTTAACAGGATAAATTCTCGCCATCACCTTCCAGATGTCCTAACTTATGAATTGATTAGGCATAAACACTACAGCATCTCAGCTGTGCTAGCAAGGACTTTCCTAACAATTAAAATTGCTCGATTACCCGAATACACTATATTATAACACACAATTGTAAAATAAGTAAATAAAAAGTGGCAAAAGCCACATTTTATTTTTTATTTTCTTCAGTAGTTTGTTTTAATGCATCTTTTCTAGATAAATTGATTCTGCCTCTATCATCAACTGAAAGAACCTTGACAGCTATTTCATCACCAACAGCAAGCACATCTTCAACTTTATTAATTCTTTCATTAGCAATTTTTGAAATATGAACTAATCCTTCACATGATGGCCATAATTGGACAAAAGCACCAATTTCGATAATGTTAACAACTTTTCCAGTATATATTTTGCCAACTTCAACTTCTCGAACTATATCTTCAATTAATCCTTTTGCTTTTCTAAGCCATTCATAACTTGAATGCATAATAAAAATTCTTCCATCTTGTTCAATATCAATTTTTACATCATTACATTGACTAATTATTTCATTAATAACTTTACCACCTGAACCAATGACATCTTTAATTTTTTCAGGATTAATTCTAATCATTTCTACTTTTGGTGCATATTCACTTAATTCTTTTCTAGATTCAGGAATAGTCGTAAGCATGTGATCTAAAATAGCAACACGACCTTTTTTAGCTTGATCTAATGCTTCTTTTAGTATTTGTTCGTTAATTCCAGCTATTTTTATATCCATTTGTAAAGCCGTTATACCATCTTTAGTACCAGCAACTTTAAAATCCATATCACCAAAATGATCTTCTAATCCTTGAATATCAGTTAGAATAGAGTATTTTTCTTTATCGCTAACTAAACCCATTGCAATACCAGCAACTGGGGCTTTAATAGGAACACCAGCATCCATTAATGCCATAACCCCTGCACAAATTGATGCTTGCGATGAAGAGCCATTAGATTCTAAAATTTCACTTACTACTCTAATAGTATAAGGAAAATCTTCTTCACTTGGAATTATGTTCATTAATGCTCTTTCTCCAAGAGCTCCATGACCAATTTCTCTTCTTCCTGGAGAGCCATATCTTCCAGTTGAACCAACAGAAAATTGAGGGAAATTATATTGTAGCATAAATCTTTTTGAATCATCTGAACTCAAATCATCAATTATTTGACTTTCAGCTAAGCTACCTAATGTAACCGTTGTTAAAGCCTGGGTTTGTCCTCTAGTGAAAACTGCCGATCCATGAACTCTTGGTAGTATTGAAACCACAGAAGATAATGGTCTAATTTCATCAACTTTTCTTCCATCAGGTCTAATCTTGTCTTCAGTAATTAATCTTCTAACTTCATTAGCAACTATTATGTCGCAAACTTCTTTAGAAAACTTAATTTTTTCTTCTAAATCTTTATCATTTTCCCATTTGATAGAAAGTTCATTTATAACTTTGTTTGTAATCTCATCAATCTTTGCATAACGAGCTAATTTTTCTTCTATAACAACAGCTGCAAGCAAGTCTTTTTTAGCCATTTTTGAAACTAAAGTTTCAATATCACTTGGAACGGTATAAAGATTTACTTTAACCTTTGGTTTTCCTATTTCTTTTGCTATTTCATTTTGAAAAGCAACAAGCCTTTTAATTTCGTCATGTCCAAACATTAAAGCTTCTAACATATCTTTTTCAGATACTTCATTGGCACTTGATTCTACCATGTTAATAGCTTTACCTGTTCCTGCTACAATTAAACTAATATTTGAAGCTAATTTTTCTTCTTTAGTAGGATTGATTATTAGTTTGCCGTCTACTCTTGCAACTTCCGCTCCAGCAATTGGTCCATCAAAAGGAATATCCGAAATCATCAAACTAAGTGATGAGCCTAACATTGCTGCCATATCAGCAGAATAATCAGGATTAGAGCTTAAGACCATACTTATAACCTGAACTTCATTTCTAAATCCCTCAGGGAAAAGTGGTCTTATTGGTCTGTCAATTAACCTAGATGTTAATGTTTCGTGTTCCGAAGGTCTTCCTTCTCTACGCAAAAACCCACCAGGAATTTTACCCCCTGCGTAAAGTTTTTCTTGATATAATACGGTTAAAGGGAAAAAATCAGAATTAAATTTCGATTCATTATATACGCAAACACTTAATACTACAGTGTCTCCATACCGAACCAAAACAGACCCATTTGATTGTTTAGCTAGTTCTCCGGTTTCAACAATAAATTTCCTATCTCCCTGAACGTATTCAAATATTCTTTTTTCGTTCATTTTTCATCTCCTTATATACACATAAAAAGGGTATAGATACCCTTTTACTTTCTCAAATTCAATTGTACAATTAAATTACGATAACTTTCAACATTGTTTTCTCTTAAATAAGTAAGTAAATTACGACGGTGTCCTACTTTTTTCAATAATCCTCTTTTTGAATGATGATCATGATTATGAGTTTTAAAATGCTCATTTAAGCGGTTGATTTCGAATGTTAAAATTGCAACTTGCACTTCAACTGATCCTGAATCCTTTTCATTTTTACCATACTTAGCTACTAACGTTGCTTTTTCTTCTTTTGTAATACAAGACATATTATCCTCCTAATATTTTTATTTCCAAATACCCAGTAAAACGTCGGAGAGTCGTTAAACAGAGTCATTGGTATAAATAAGTATAGCATAATAAACAAAAAATGTAAAGTTATAAAGTTACATCTTTTCAATTAAACTATAGACAAATTCCGCACAATTATTCGCAGCATTTTGTAAACTATTTTCATATTCTATTATATTATTATTACCAATTATATCACTAACTGATCTAATAGAAATAAAAGGAATGTTAAATTGGTAAAAACTATGAGCAAACGAAGCGCTTTCCATATCAACACATGTAATATAATCATCTTCATAGTAATTATTAATTAATGTAGATAATGATTTAGATTCTGTAATAAACTTATCACTAGTTATTATATTACCTGTTTTATACTTATTAATATCAAATTCTTTATAAATAACTGACAAAATTTTCTCTGAAGCAGGAAAATTTCTTGGGCAATTGCTCATCTGTCCGTATTGATAATCTCCAGCTACTCTAATATCAACGTCACAATAAAAACAATTAGTATTAACTATTAAATCATATCTATTAACTAATCCGTACACTCCGCCACAAACTCCTATATTAATAGCATAATCAATTTTATAGTTTGAAACTAAAATAGCTGCTAATATCCCAGAATTAGTTTTACCAACGCCACTTTTTACAAAAACAACTCTATTTTTACCTACTATACCTTCATAAAATGTATAATTAAAAATAGTTTTTTTTGTAGTAATATTAATTTTTTCTTTTAAATAAATTATTTCTTCTTCCATTGCTCCAATTATTGCAATCATTTTAGACCTCTTCTTTTAAAATTCTTTTAGCATTAATTACATCTTCTTTAATTTGGTTTTGTAATTCTTCCATATTAAGAAACTTAATTTCTGATCGTAAATGAAACACAAAATCAATTGAAATTGCCTTACCATAAAGAGAATCATCAAAATCTAAAATATGTACTTCAATTCTAGGTTGTTCTTGAATATTTAATGTCGGATTATAACCAACATTACCTACTCCACAATACTTTTTCTTATCAATTTTAACAAAAACTGCATAAACGCCATGTTTTAAATCATAATAAGAATTATTAATTAAAATGTTTGCAGTTTTATAGCCAAGTTTAGTTCCTATTTTACTTCCTGATTGAACTACGCCAGAAACATTATAATATCTCCCAAGAATATTTGTTACTTTAGTAACATTTCCTTCAAGTAAATATTTTCTAACTTGAGTTGACCCCATCTTTTCATTTTCAAATAATACTTTTTCAATTACAGAAACTTTATATTTTTTTCTTAAAGTTTCAACATTGCCTTTTCCATATTTTCCATAGTGATAGTCAAAACCAACTATTATTTTCTTTATGTCAAACTTTCCTAAAACATCTCTTTCAAATTCTTCAGGTTCCATACTACCTAATTCTTTAGTAAAGTTTAAAACTATTAAATAATCTAAACCTAGATTTTCAAAAAATTCAACTTTATCTTCTAAAGGAGTTAAATAACCTTCTTCTTTTCTTTTACCTAAAACAAAATCCGGGTGAGGATAAAAAGTAATAATAGCACTTTTATTATTTGTATCTTTTGCTTCTTTAATTACTTTTTTAATAATTTTTAGATGTGCTAAATGTATACCATCAAATTGCCCTAAAGCAATCACTAGTTTTGGTAAATTATAATTTTTTTTAAATATAAACTTTATTACTTCCATATTCTCTTCGCCTTAAAACATTCTTCTTTTTTTTCATATATTGCTATTAGATTTTCGTCATATTTAATCACTATTAAATCTTTTTCATTTAAAGAATCAAAATCAACATTTACTAAATTAGGATTAAGGGGATGCCCATTTAATACTAAATTATAAACTTCATCGTTAGCATCAATAATCAAATAACGAGAAAGAGCTTCTAACATATTAATAACTTTATAATTGCCTTCTCTAATATCATCTATTGAATAACTATCTTCCAAATTAAATTCACCTGAAGATGTTCTTATTAAATTAGACATCAAAGCAGGATAACCTAACTTTTGTCCAATATCAACACATAAAGATCTAATATAAGTACCTTTAGAAACTTTAACTTTAAATGAGAAAATTGCTTTATCATCCGTATATAATACTTTAGAAATTATATTAATCTCATCAATAAAAATTTCTCTAGGTTCGACTATTATCTCTATGTTCTCTCTCGCTTTTTCATATAACTTCATGCCTTGTTGTTTTATAGCTGAATAAATAGGTGGCGTTTGCATACTTTTACCTAAAAAAGATTTTAATACTTCATCGATATTTTCTATTTCTTTTACAGCTACTTGTTTATCAATATTACCTGTTATATCATAAGTATCACTGCTAATTCCGATTGTAATTTCAGCAACATATTCTTTTGAATCATTAATTAAATAATCAGATAGTTTAGTAGCACTACCAAGCAATACTACTAAGACTCCCGTTGCTAAGGGATCAAGAGTTCCTGCATGTCCTATTTTTTTTGATTTCAATATTTTATTTATTAATTTTATTTGAAAAAAAGAGCTAATCCCTTTTTCTTTGTTTACAATAATTATTCCATTCATATTTTATCACCTTAATAATTATACCAAAAAAAAGCATTTTTATCTATATATTAATACTATCTGCTAATAAGTATTAAAGTGCCTTCAAAATTAAAAT
>DUUA01000113.1 GCA_012841765.1 Acholeplasmataceae bacterium | reverse complement strand
TTGTATATGAGTAGTTAGGTTTAGAAAATTTATATGAACGACTTGTTTTTTAAAGGTGCTAAAAGGCTGGTCAAGGGTGCTAAAAATCTTGATGGGGTGCTAATTTGTATTAAAATAGGTTACATCATACATATAAAAAGCATTGGTTTGATACAATAAAGCGAATCACTATTCGCTCACGTATCAGGCCTTTTTTTTGTGCAGATAGAGATATTTCTCCTATATTCCAAAATTCAAAGTAGATCCAAATGATTTATATAAGTCAGTATGTACAACTTTATCATCCAGGCAATAAACTTTTACACGATTATATCTGAATTTACACGATTACAAGTAGATCTACACGATTTGAAGAACTTTTACACGATTATAAGTCATCTTTACACGATTGCATGAAATTATAATAAAAATCAGATACTTATTATTCTATAATTTTAACTATATCTGAAGTGTCATATGAAAGTGTAATAATCATAGTAATCTAACGGTTTAGCACAATCATTTAAACATTGTCGCAAATTGAGACGATTATTATTTTATCGTTGCAAAATATTAATAATAGTGGTATATTATATGTGTGAGGTGATTAACAATGAAATTTATTGAAAGTAAGACGATTGAATTAAAACAAACTTTAACTTCTAATATATATAAAAGCATATCTGCTTTTTCTAATTTAGATGGTGGGTCAATTTTTTTAGGAATTAACGACAATGGTGAGGCTGTTGGAATAGCAGATTTTAAAAAAATAAAGCTGAATATTGAAAATACCATTAATGATGTATTTACACCAAGACCTATAGTAGACTTTATTAGTCATGAAATAAGTGGTAAGAGTGTTTTAGAATTAAAAGTAACAAAAGGGAATAATTCCCCATATTTTTATAATAATATTTCTTACATGAGGACAGATACTTCAACTGTACCAATGGATTCTAAGACCTTAACAAGACATATGTTATCTAGTGAAAATATCGGTTTTGATGAATTGGATGTAAATAAAAATGATTTAAGCTTTGATTATCTTGAAAGAGCTTTAAAAGAGACTTTAGGTTTAGAAAAATTAAATAAGTCTTCATTGATAACTTTAGGATTAATGAAAAATGCATTACTTAATAATGCAGCAATACTTTTATCTGATAATAATGATATAAGTAATGCCTATGTTGACATTGCCAAATTTAATATAAGTAATGATGTTTTTGTAGATAGAGTTAAATTAGAAAAAGAATCTTCTTTAAAATATTATTATGACTTGTTAGACTTATTTAATAAATATTATCCAACCTTAAGTGTAGTAAGTGTCCCTAAAAGAATAGATAGGGAACAAATACCTTACGGAGCCTTTAAGGAAGCTATTTTAAATGCAATTATTCATAGAGATTATTTAGTTAATAGAGGCATTCAGATTTCTATGTATGATTATATGATAGAAATAAACTCACCAGGTGGTCTTCCTGAAGGGATTAGTAAAGAAGTTTATTTAAGTGGTGGTACATCTATACCGCGTAATAAAGGTCTTGCTTCTGTATTTTTCAGATTAGGAATTATTGATCAATTTGGAACAGGGATTAAAAGGATTATAAATACTTACAATAGCACAGATGAACAACCATCATTTGCAATTGATGATAATCAAATAAAAATAATCTTACCAGTAGTTGGTTATGATTACCACAAGCTTAATGAAGAGGAAGGCATCATAACTTATCTAAAAGCTCACCCTAATGCTTCAAGGTCAAAAATGGAGAGTAAACTTCAAATTGAAAGAGCCACATTGTTAAGAAGACTTAGTGAGTTGATTGAAAAAGATCTAGTTAAAAAGACTGGTAATGGTCCGAATGTAACCTATTATATCTAGAAAATTTCTAAAACTAAATTCACAATCTAAAAAGATCTATAGAGTCAAGGTTTTATAGGTTCATTAAAAAAATAAAAGTGACTAAAATGATGAGAATTGATAACTGTTTATAATATAATAATTAAGGCAGGACTTTGTTTCATACATGGATTAAGAACTCCAAGATTTTTACTAGAGGACCTAAAGCATGTGAAATATATTTAGGTAAAACATTAGAATAACATTTTGTATGTGCGAGGAATTTGATTATGAAAAAATATTTTTTAGTATTACTATCCTTATTCATGGTTCTATCAGTGACAGGTTGTAGTTCGAATAAATCTATGCTGAGAAAAATGAATATTACAGATTTACCCACAATCGTAGATGCTAATTTTGTCAAAAAGAGTAAAAATTTTGTTTCTCAAGCGACAATGTACCTAGGTAAACAAGATACATTTGATAATTATGCAATGAGTGTTTATGAGTATTTAGTAGATAACTATTATGACTCATTAGGTTATTCTAGTGAAATTCTACAATCTTTTTTTGGTACAAGCGCTATCCATGATTTTAACAATCAAACAATCCTAATTGATCAATTTAAAGCTGAAACAAAATACAAGATAACTTATCAATTTATATTTTCAAATAATAATTCATTTTGGTTAAATGAAACAGATAATACGTATTATTTAAAGGGAGCTTCTTCTATAGTTATTATTTATTATAAAGACTATCAAGAAAATGATAAAGAAAAAATGAAATATAATATCGCGGTAGAATTGTATAAGCCATTGTCTAATAATAATTATGCTCATGTTAATTCGGGTATTTTTTCAAGTTTCATATTTAAAAATACAAGCAATTTGAAGACAAAAGGATTTTTGATTAACATCTTCTTAGAAGAGTTTGATTTAACCATATTATCAAAAGAAGAAGTTATCGAGTTATTAGGAACTGAAATAATAGAAGATGATAACATACAATACAAATTCATTGAAACTAATAGTGAATTCATAGAAGATAAGACGTTAAAAATTTATTATGAATATGATATGTTTCTTAAATATGAGATTGTTAATAATGGCATCAATGCAGAAGGTGCTTAATTGTATCAAAGTAGGTTAGGCGACACATATAAGAAGCATAGGTTTGATACAATTGTATCGTACCTTATTTTTCTGCAGATAGGGCAATTCTCCCTATATTTCAAAACCAGAAGTCGAGTTGGCCAGTTTTTAAGGGTCAATAAATACGATTTTATTATGTGCACAATAAATTTTTACACGATTTCAAATTATTTTTGTTAAATCTTATTAAATCCGCCAATCTCCGTCAGTGTGGATTTCAGCCCTTTGGGATTATGTAAACGAATAAATTATTATCGACCGATTAAACGAACGAATAAAAATATATCGTTGACATTAAGTAATCGATATGCTATCATATAAATGAAAGGACGGATGAATATGGATATAATTTTTAGTGAGTCTAGACAAAGAGAATTAAAAAAGGAATATACCGACACCATCTTAAAGACTGTTTCAGCTTTTGCTAATTACGATGGTGGCCAAATTGTTATAGGCATTGATGAAACGAACAAAGAACTGATTAATTTAAATGATTGTGTAAGTTTTAAACTGAAAATTGAAAACAAGATAAACGATTCAATTACACCAAGACCTCGATATGATATAAAAGTCTTAAGTATTGAAGAAAAGAATTTATTAGAAATTATTGTTTATCCAGGAATTAATAAACCTTATATGTATAAAGGGGTTGCATATCAAAGAAATGATACATCTACGATTCCGGTTGATCAATCATCCTTGATAGAATTATCCTTAAAAGGCAAAAACATTTCATATGATCAATTAGAGATTGATGAAGACAATTTACAGTTCACCGTTTTAGAGAAGAAATTGAATGATGTTAGACCAGTTTCCAACTTTAATAAAGATATTTTAATAACTTTGGGGTTATTCACAAATAGTAAATATAACATTGCAGCTCAATTGATTGCTGATGAAAATAAAAATATGACTTTGGGGATAGATATGGTACGTTTTGGTCATTCGATTTCTGAATTCATTGATAGAAGAACTGTTACCGGAAAATCAATACTATCGCAATATAATAGTGCTATAGAGATGTTTATAAAACATTATCCTGAGATTGAAAAAGTTGAAGGTATTCAAAGGATAAAAAAACAGACAATACCTTATGAAGCCTATAGGGAAGCAATAGCTAATGCTATTGCACATAGAAATTACTTAGTTTCATCTAACATTAAAATTGAAATGTACAACAATAGAATTGAGATTATATCTCCGGGTGGGCTTCCTAATGGTGTAACAAAAGAGAATTATTTGCATGATAATCTATCAATTCCAAGAAACCCGATCATATCACAAATATTTTACATTTTAGGTATTATTGAAAAATTTGGAACTGGTATAAGAAGGATGAATGATGCCTATTTTGGTTATGATAAAAAGCCTGCTTTTGTTATAAAAGACACATTCATAAAAGTCATATTACCTAATATTTTATTTAATGATATTGACATGAATGAAGAAATAAGAGTACTGAACTTATTGGATATTAAAGTTGAAATAACTAGACAAGATGTAGAAAGTTTGCTAAAGGTTAATAAAACAAAAGCTGTAGAGTTGCTGAACAAATTAATAGCAGATGGTTTAGTAAAGTCCGTTGGAATTGGGAAAAATGTAGGTTACATAAAAAACAGATAAATATAGTCGACTACATAACGGCTTGAAATTACAAAATAGTGAGACATTAGCACTTTCACAAATATTCGTATCTAGGTTTTTAATGGGGTGCTAAAATAATCATAGGGTGCTAATTTGTATTAAAATAGGTGACATCATACATAAAAGAATTAATGGTTTGATACAAAAGTATCAGGCCTTTTTTATTGCAGATTGGGAAAATTTCTCCTATCTGCCAATTTTCATATGTTCTGCAAAGGTTGATCGTTTTTTCATTGGGCATTTGTAATAAAACGTATTTTATAAAACAGTGATATGTGTCACAATGTATTACAGGAGGTGATGGTATGAGTATTTCTATAAGACTAAGTGGCAAAGAATCGAAATTAATCAGAAAGTACGCAGAACTTAATGGGACAACTGTTTCAGAAGTTATGCGTCAAGCAATTCTATCTAAAATAGAAAATGAGTTCGACATCTTTTTGTATGAGGAATCGAATAAAGAGCATGCATCTAATCCGAAGACTTACACGCTTAAAGAAGCTAGGAAAATCTTGGAATTATAAATGATGTATAAAGTAGAGATTAGTAAAAAAGCATTAGAAAATTTAAAACAATTGAATCAGTCAATAGCGAGAATGCTATTGGCTTGGATTAAAAAACATCTAGAAGGTGCTGGTAATCCTAGGGTTCATGGTAAAGAACTATTATATGACAAGAAAGATATCTGGAGATATCGTGTAGGCAACTATCGAATTTTGGTAAATATTTAAGAATACAGACTTATTATTTTACTGAGTGACTTTGGTCATAGAAAGGATATTTAGAAATAAGGGACACTGCTATTGTGAAAGGTAACCATTAACTAAAGAAACATTGGTACTATTCTTTGGGTATGAAAAATAGAAAATGGTGCACATTTGGAAAGAATCAATATTTTGTGTCTATTATAAGAAGTAAAGGATAGCTAATTCTATTTCTGACTAACTTAGCGTAACCGAGCTAGATTTTATAGATGGAAAAAAAGAGAAATAGGCAAATTGAGTTATTTAGTTTATCTTTACTGTTTGAAATGGTATAATAAATGTGTAAAGAAGGGGTGTAAATTATGAATAATGTACAATTTAACAAAGTTCAAAATGACAAAGGATTTATCGCTGCACTTGATCAAAGTGGTGGAAGTACTCCAAAAGCCCTATTAGCTTATGGAGTTACTAAAGACGCATATAGTAATGAAGATGAAATGTATATCAAAGTGCATGAAATGAGAACACGAATTATTAAGGCACCAGCATTTAATAAAGAGAAGATTCTTGGTGCAATTTTATTTGAAAATACAATGGATAGAAAAATTGATGGCAAATTTACCGCTGACTTCCTTTGGGATGTTAAAGGCGTCGTTCCATTTCTTAAAATTGATAAAGGTTTAGATGTACTTGTTGACGGTGTTCAGTTGATGAAACCAATGCCTAAATTAGACTCATTATTAGCACGAGCTAATGAGCGTCACATCTTTGGTACAAAAATGCGCTCAGTTATTAAATCAGCAAATAAAGTTGGTATTGCTAAAATTGTTGCTCAACAATTTGAAGTTGGTAAACAAATTATTTCTGCCGGTTTAGTTCCAATTATTGAACCAGAAGTTGATATTAAAATTGCTGATAAAGTTGAAGCAGAAGCAATACTTCTTGAAGAACTAAAAAAGCAAATTGCTTTATTAGGTAAAGACGATAAAATTATGTTGAAATTAACAATACCAACTGTTGTGGATTTATATGCTGGATTAATGAAAGATTCACATGTTGTTCGCGTAGTTGCTTTAAGTGGTGGATATACACGTGAACATGCTAATGATCTTTTAGCTCAAAATAAAGGTTTAGTAGCAAGTTTCTCACGGGCCCTTGCTGAAGGGCTTAGTTATGAACAAAGTGATGAAGAATTTAATGCAACAATTGAAAAATCAATTGATGATATTTATAAAGCTTCACTTACATAATTAATTATTTGAATCTATTAAAGGACCTTTATGGTCCTTTTTTAAGTGTGGGGTAGTAATTATGAATATTCAAAACACTTATTTACTCTTAATAAAAATAAAGTTAGAAAGAAATCTCAATATTTTTTAATATTTAAGTTAACGTGTTATTAAATAAGCAATCTATGCTTTAGTGCCATACTAAATTCGTCATAGTCATTCCACAAGTAAACTTATAAATAACACCATAATTAGCAATAAGAAGGATAAGTATTTGTTATTAGTTGCGTTATTGCAACGAAAGAAAATCTCCGTCTAAATGCTGGGCAGTAAAAAAGATATTAAACAGGTCTATATAGTTTCATAAAAGCTAAAAACAAATATTTATAAACACAAAATAGATTAAAAGAAAAAACCAAGCAATTATCAGTTTGTACCTGATTTGTTTGGTTTTGTTAATTTTTACTTAGTTATATCTAAATACACTTTTCCATCTTTAAGTTCTATAATACGATCTGTTTTTTCAGCAACTGTCCTGTCATGAGTGATTATTATAAAAGTAGTTTTAAATTTTTTGTTTATTTCTCTTAATAACTCATAAACTTTTTCTGTTGTATCGCTATCTAGATTACCTGTTGGTTCATCTGCTAAAACAATACTAGGATTATTAATTAAACTTCGTGCAATTGCTACTCTTTGTTGTTGACCTCCAGAAAGATTAGTTGATAGTTTATTTTTAAAAGGACCTAAATCAACAATATCTAATAGTTCTTTGGCGCGATTAGTTATTTCTTCGGTAATTGGTTCTTTTGATATTCTATACGGCATTAAAACATTTTCTAAAGCAGTAAATTCTGGTAATAAATAATGAAATTGAAAGATAAAACCAATAGATTGATTTCTAAAAATTGCTAAATCTTTGTTGTCTAATTTAGATAATGAAAGACCGTTAAATAAAATGTCACCAGTTGTTGGTCTATCTAGAGAACCGATTAAGTTTAATAGAGTAGATTTACCTGAACCAGATTGTCCAATGATAGAATTAAAAGAACTTTCTTTAAAATCTAGATCTATATCAAATAACACTTGCGTTGGGTTTTTAGTTTTTTCGCCATATGTTTTACAAACTTTTTTCAAGCTTAAAATATTAGCCATTGCGAATTACCTCCATTACAGTTAGTTTAGACGATTTTATAGCTGGGCTTAAAGATGCAATTGTTGAAGCAGCAATTGCTATTCCTGCTGAAAGCATTAAAAAGCCAAAGTTAATGCTTATAGGTATATCTGAACCACTAAAAGTTGTGAATGCAAATAATAATCCAACCCCTAATAAAATTCCTAAGATGGCGCCAAATACTCCTAATAACATTCCTTGAAATAAGAAAATGAAGCTGGCATCAGTATTTTGAATGCCCATGGCTTTCAAAATTCCTAATTGTTTTGATTTTTGTAATACTGAAATTGCAAGAGTAGAAGAAATACCAAGAACAACAGAAACGATAACAAAGATTTGAATCATTAAGGAAGATGTGCTTTGTCCTTGTAATCCAGATAATAAAGCTTTGTTTTCACTAATCCAAGTTATGCTTTTATAATCATCACTAATAGCTTTGTGTATTTCTGTTTTAGTAATATCTTCAGCATCAAAAACTTTATATAGTTGCATTTCAATATTACTAACGACATTGCCTTTACCTAAAATATTTTGAACAGTTGGGATTGTGGAAATAATCCAAGTGTTGTTTATTTCACTTACTTCAAAATCAAAAAATCCAACGACTCTAAATGTTTGACTTCCATAAACTGGTGAGAAAAACTCGATATTATCACCTATATCAATTGCTAGTTTTTCTTTTAAATTAATACCTAAGGCAATTTCATTCATTGCAGTTGGTAGTAAACTATTTTCTGTTTTCTTTTGATTAAATTTATAAATTTCATCAGCTGTAGAAAACTCAAAACCTCTTAAAATTATACTTTCAGTTTTATCAATGTTGGTTAATGAACCATTAGTTGTAATTGTTGGACTAATTACTTTAATGTTATTACTTGAATCTTTAATAGTTGTTGTTAAGTTTTGGTATTCGCTAATATATTCATCATCTAGACTAATTGTGATTTGTGATCTGGAACCTATAGTGGTATTTACTAGTGATTGTTGCAAACCAGATATTAAAGCACCTATAAAAACTTGTACAGAAACACCGATAGCAATTCCTAAAATAATTACTAAAGTTTGCTTTTTTGATGCAAGAAGAAATCTTTTTGCTATTTGAAAAGCTAATTTCACTTTAATCCCTCCTTAAATTCAATAATATCTTCATGTGATTGTAATATTAAGTCGTAGTTAAGTTGAGATATTGTACAAGCTTTTTTTGTTGCCTGTCCACCAATTATTATTTTTACATTTATATTATCATTTTTAATATTTTCGATAAGTTTTTTGGTAGCAAACACATTATAATAATTTGTAATGCTTAAAGCTAAATAATCCGGATTTAAAATTTTTAAAGCTGAAATTATTTGTTCGCTTGGAGTATTAGCACCAATATATTTAGCATCAAAACCTTCTAAAATAAAATAATTTGTTATTATAATTGCTCCTATCTCATGATATTCTAATTGTGGGCAAGCTACTATAATAGATTTGTTTATTGCTTCTTTTTTTTGTTTAATTAAATATGGGTATGACGCTTCTAAAATAGTTCTAATAATTGAAGTTCTAGTATGTTCTCTCCAAATACAAATTTCTTCAACATTAGAATCACATTCATATTCAGCAAGAGATGGAATTATATAGTTTTCATAAATATCCTTAATTAAAGCTCCTTTTTCAAAGAGTTCCATAATATATATAACACATTCATCTTTTTTTTCTTGGTTTAGTAATTCAAGAAACTCTTGATAGTTTTTTTGATTCATAAATAATCCTCCTAATAAAATATTATATCATATTAATTAAGTTGTAAATAGAATTTAATACGGAGATTATTCATTATACGTTAGTTCAAGTTTTTTATGCAAGATAAAGGCGTAATTGTTTTTTCTTTGGTAAAATATTATGAGGTGAGAAAATGAAAAAACAAATAGATTTAAGTAAACTTACAGAATTACAAAGAAAAGTTACACAAGAGGCACATACTGAACCTCCGTTTAAAAATGAATACTATGAGGAAGAAAGAGACGGTTTATATGTTGATATATTAGATGGTACACCTCTTTTCTCTTCTAAACAGAAATTTGATTCAGGTTGTGGTTGGCCAAGTTTTTCTAGCCCAATTCAAAAAGAAGCAATTAAAGAAAAAAATGATTATAGTAATTTTATGAAACGTGTTGAAGTTAAGTCAAATGAGACTGATTCTCATTTAGGACACGTCTTTACTGATGGACCAAAGGAGTTTGGCGGATTAAGGTATTGTATTAATAGTGCTTCTTTAAGATTCATAAAAAAAGAAGATCTAGAAAAAGAAGGATATGGTAAATATTTATCTTTGTTTAAATAAATAATAAAAAACTTAAATTTAACTCCTAAACTTTTAGGAGTTTTTAATTACCATGTTTACAATAGACCAAAATTATATTTTTTAAAATAATAACATTATCTAAATAAGTGAAAACATTTACATAAAATTACCCCTTTACCACTTTACTGCAATAAAGTATAATCAAACTAGAAATTAAAAGAGGAGTTATAAAAAATGAAAAAGATTTTATTAATTGTATTAACCTTTATTGCAACATTTGGGCTTGTTGGATGTCAATCTTCACTTACAGATTTAGATTATATTATGGAAAAAGAGTCTTTCATTCTAGGCTTTACTGATTTCCCACCAATGGGTTATTTAGAAAACGGGAAAGCAACAGGATTTGATATTGATCTTGCTCAAGCTGTAATGGATAAACTGGGAGTTAAATTAGAAACTAAATATCTTGATTGGGATGCAAAAGTTGTAGAATTAAAAGCTAAGCGAATTGATGCTGTTTGGAATGGATTGTCAATTACACAAAAAAGACAAAAAGAAATGACTTTTTCAAAACCATATTTTAATAATAATTTAATAATTATTGCTAAGACAGAAGAAAACATTAATACAATTGCAGATTTAGAAGGAAAAAACATAGGAGTTGAAAGTCAAACAAGTGCAGATATTTCTGTATCAAAAAATACAGAAATATTAAATAATATTGATAAATTTAAAAAATATAATACTAGTGCTGAAGCTATATTAGCGCTTAATGCTGGACAAGTTAATGCTGTTATTGTAGATGAAATATATGCTCGTTATGTTGTTTTAAAAGAAACAGGAACTAAATACACAATTGGTACAGAAACTATTGAAGGAGAACAATATGGTATCGGCTTTAGACTAGGTGATGAAGTTTTAAGAGATAAAATTGATATAATAATTGATGAACTTTATGAAGAAGGTGTCATTAGTGAAATTTCAATTAAATATTTTGGTATAGATTTATTTGTTAGAGAATAATGACTTATATTATAGAAATTTTTCAAAATTTATTAGAAGGAACAAAAGTTACATTACTTGTTTTTTCTGTAACTTGGATATTTTCAATTCCCTTAGGATTAATTTTAGCACTTTTAAAACGTTCAGAAATTAAAATAGTCACTTATATACTTGATTTTTATACATGGATTATTAGGGGGACACCACTTTTACTGCAATTATTTTTTGTTGTTTATGGTTTTCCTATCTTATTTGGAAAATTCTTTTTATTACCTGAAATATGGGGAGCAATTATTACATTCATTATTAATTATACAGCTTATTTTATTGAGATTTTTAGAGGTGGGTTGAATTCTATTCCAAAAAATCAATACGAAGCTGCTTCTGTATTGTCATTATCAAAAAGACAAACATTCATGTATGTTTTACTGCCACAAACTTTTAAAAGAACTTTACCTTCAATTGCCAATGAAACAATTACTTTAGTAAAAGATACAGCTTTAATTTCAGCAGTCGCAATTTCTGATTTAATGCGTAATACTAAAGATATTGTTGCAAGGGACTTTAGGGTAGAGGCTTATTTTGTATCAGCTGTTATATATTTACTGCTTACATATGTACTAGTCTTTATTTTTAAGAAAATTGAAAAAAAGAAAGCTTATTATAGGTAATTATATGACATTAATAGAAACAAAAAACTTATCAAAAAACTTCGAAGAATTAAGGGCAGTAAGTGATGTTAGTATTAAAATTGGAGATGAAATTATTTCCATTATTGGACCAAGCGGTTCAGGAAAATCAACATTGCTTAGGCTAATTTCAAATTTAGAAAAACCTGATAGTGGAGAAATATATTTATTTGAACAATTAGTAAGTAATCTTAAAGAAAAAGAGAAAAAACAAGCATATAGAAAATTACAATTTATTTTCCAAGATTTTGCGTTATTTGATCATTTAACAGTTTATGAAAATTTAACTTTGGCACCTTTAAAAGTGTATAAAAAAGCTAAAGATGTAGTTAGTAAACAAACTCTGAGTATACTAAATGAATTTGGATTAGATGAAAAGATTAATGCATATCCCGCTACGCTTTCCGGAGGACAAAAACAAAGAGTGGCAATAGCCAGAGCCATTATGGCGGAGCCAAAGGTTATTTTATTCGATGAGCCAACTAGTGCTCTTGATAAAGAATCAATTGATGATTTAAAAGAAATTATTTTAAAATTACGAAAGAAGAATATTGGCATTTTAATAGTAACTCATGACATTACATTTGCTAAAAGTATATCAGACAGATTGCTTTTTATGGAAAATTCGTGTATCATAGAAAATGTAAGTTTAGATAATATCACTGGCATTACAAGCAGGTTAGATAAGTATCTAAAATAAGAGGTTATATGGATAATATAGATGCTAAAAAAGAACTATTTACAGCAATTTTAAAGCTTAAAACTATAGAAGAATGCGATATTTTTTTTGATGATTTATTAACAAAAAAAGAATTAGAAGCAATGTCTCAAAGAATTTATGCTGCTAGACTTATTATTGAAGGTAAAACTTATGAGAAAATCATCAAAGAAACACAGATTTCTTCAACAACATTATCTAGAATTTCAACTTGTGTTAAGTATGGTAGAGGTGGATATAAATTAGTCCTTGAAAATAAAAACAAAAAGAAATAAAAAAACGAACAAATATTTGTTCGTTTTTTATACCAATATATTAAGAAATAAATTTAATTAAGTTAGTTATAATTTTGATGTTGTTTAAAGTAGAGTTAATTTTTAAATAACGAAATAATCAAAAGATAACCCAATATGAATATATCAAAAGATAATCAGAGATAATCAGAATCATTAAAGCAAAGTATTGACTTAATTAGCTAAAAAATATATAATCATAGTACAATTGTTTTGAGAGGAGAATTTATGAAGAATAGATTAACAGCAGGTTTGCTAGCAATTTTATTAGGTAGTTTAGGAATACATCATTTTTATCTTGGGAGAAATGGATATGGTGTTTTAAGTATTTTGTTTTGTTGGACAGGGATTCCAGGAATTATTGGATTAGTAGAAGGAATTATTATGTTAACTCAAACTGATCAAGAGTTTCAACAAAAATATAATCTTGAATCTGTAGAATCTACTGCTGGTGCTTTTGGAGGCACTTCAGTAAGTAAGGCGGATGAGTTAAGAAAATATAGAGATTTATATGATGATGGTGCAATAACATTAGAAGAATACGAACAAAAGAAAAAAGATTTATTATAAATTATTAAATATTTTAAATTAAAGTTACTTTCTAGTAACTTTTTTAAATATTATGTATTGAAGAAAGTAAAATAGGTAGTTTCATGATATAATAAATTATAATTTAATTTAGTAAACTTTTTGTAGGAGGAAAATATGAAAAACTTTATTATTACTGCTGATTCTTGTTCAGATTTACCATTAAACTTAGTGAAAGAAATGGATTTAAGAGTTATTCCATTATCTGTTGAAGTAGGTGGGAATGTTTATCGTGATTACCCAGATGAAAGAGAGATTAAAGTTAAAGATTTTTATGAATTATTAAGAGATAAAAAAGTTGCTAAAACTTCAATGATAAATGTTAATGATTTTATTGATTTTTTTGAGAAATTATTAAAAGAAGATAAAGATATATTATATATTGGCTTTTCTTCAGCTTTATCTGGAACAGTTAATTCTGCAGCTATTGCAAGAGAAGAAATAATGAATAAATATCCAAATAGAAAAATAATCATTATTGATAGTTTGTCAGCATCACTTGGACTTGGTTTATTAATATATTATGCTGATAAATTAAGAAGTGAAGGAAAACCTATTGATGAGGTAGCTACTTGGGTAGAAGCAAATAAATTAAAACTTTGTCATTTATTTACTGTTGCTGATTTAGGAACATTAAGAAGAGGTGGAAGACTTTCGGGAACTGCTGCTTTTTTTGGTGATTTACTAAGAGTTAAGCCTGTTTTACATGTTGATAATGAAGGAAGACTTGTTCCTCTTAAAAAAGCAAGAGGAAGAAACAGTTCGTTAATTATGCTTGTTGAAATGATGAAAGAAGCAATTGTCGATTCAGAGAAGCAAACAATATTTTTATCGCACGGTGATGATCTTGAAACTGCAACAAATGTCGGAAAAATGATTCAAGATGAAATGAAAGTTAAGAAAATAATTTATGGTAATGTTGGCCCGATTATTGGTGCTCATTCGGGACCAGGAACTATTGCTATATTTTTCATGGGGAAAGAACGATAAAACGTTTGAGCATCTTTGATGCTCTTTTTTAAATATTATAGAATGTATTTATTAAAGGAAGAATAACTATGAAGAAAATAGACATTATAAAAAAAATAGTTTTTATATTGGTTGTTATAACAACCATTTTTACCTTTCAACAATCAATAAAAGTAAATAATACTGATTACCTAGAAGTAATAAGAAAAGTTAATTCAGAAGAAGAGGCTTATTTTTTAGCACGTAAATATGATTTAACCTTAATAGATATTTCACCTCACAATATTGTTAAATATAAAATAGATCAAAGTATTTCTAAAAAAGTTTTAAATGAAGGTTTTTATGTTAATAACAATTTCACTAAAGCATATACACCAAGAGATCCATATTATCAATATCAAGATGAATTAGTTGATACGAAAATCAATCAAGTATGGAATCATACTCTTGGAGATGGAGTTGTAGTTGCTATTATTGATACAGGGATTGTTGCCAGCAACTTAGAATTTAAAAATAGCATTTCATCATTATCATATAATTCTGTTACAAGAAAAGTAGGAATTATCGAAGTAAATGATGATGATGGTCATGGAACAAGTGTTGCTAGTATATTGGCTGCCAATCACAATAATAATAAAATTGCTGGGATAGCACCTAATGCTGAAATAATGGTTATTAAAGCTAATACAATTAATGAAGAACAAGAAGTTAGATTTAGTGAAGATGATTTAATTGAAGCAATCTATTATGCGGTTGATAATGGTGCGGATATAATTAATATGAGTTTAGGTGGTAAGTATAGTAATCAATTAACTCAAGATGCAGTAAATTATGCTTATGAAAATCAAGTAATAATTGTTGCAGCAGCTGGTAATGATGGAGATAATAGTATTATTTATCCAGCTGCTTATAATAATGTAATAAGTGTTGCTGCTACAAATAAACTTAGGGAAATTGCTGATTTTTCAGTTTTTAATGAGTATGTTGATATTAGTGCTCCTGGAGTAGATATAGTTAATATAACAATGGATAACAGAGTTGTAAAAGGAAATGGTACATCTTTTGCTGCCCCAATTATTTCTGGTGTATTGGCACTTCTTAAAAGTGGATATCCAAATGATGATATTGATAAATTAACTAATAAACTTTATTTATCAGCAGTAGATATAAACATACCTGGTAAAGATATTTATTCTGGTCATGGTTATGTTGATGCATACAGTGGATATATTTATGATTTATATAAAGTAACTTTTTTAAATTATGATGATATTGTTCTAAAAGAACAATATGTTTCCTCAGGTGATAGTGTTATATATGAAGAAATACCTATTAAACCAGAAACTGAAAAATATATTTATGAATTTATTGGCTGGGATAATGATTTTTCAGTTATTAAAAATGATCTAGTGATAAGACCAATTTTTAATTCAATTATTAAAAATTATACATATACTTTTTATGATGGTAATACTATCTTAAAAAAAGAAGTAACTAGTTATGGTTCTGAAATTATAGCGCCAACTGTTTTTAGTAAAGAATCCACAGAAATGTATGATTATGTATTTGTAGGTTGGAATCCAACTTTTTATGAAGAAAGTATCATTACAAGAGATGTTAGTTATTATGCTGTATATATTGAATCATTAAGGAAGTTTACAGTTAATTTTTATGATTATTCTAATGATTTAGTTAAAAGTGAACAGATAGTATATGGTAATTCTGCTAGTGATTTTAGTTTGGATAATTTTGATGATGAAAAATATGATTATTTATTCGTTAAATGGAATCAAGATTTTAATTATGTAACTGAAGATTTACTAGTAAAACCTATTTTTGATAAACAAGTTAAAGTTTTCACATTAAATTATTACGATTATTTTGGTAATATTTTAGAAACTGAAAATATTGAATATGGATATTCCGGGTCAATTACTAATATAGAGACCCTCTTAGATAATCAGTATATATATGAATTTATTGCTTGGGACCAAGACATAATAAACATTACTGCTAATTTAGAAATATATCCTCTATTTAATAAAAATATGAGGAAATATAAAATAACTTTTGTTTTAAAAGATATAACAATTGATAAAGAATTATATTTTGAAGATATTCCTTTAATAGATTTTGAAACTGATATTAGTGGTTATGATTTTTTAGGTTGGGATAAAGATATAGTGCCGGTTAGTAAAGATGAAGTTTTTACAGCTAGTTATACTGTTAAAACTTATATAGTTAAGTTCTTTGATGAAGAAAGACTGTTAGATGAATTCATTGTTAATTATAATGACTCTTTAACTCTATTACCAGCCCTTCCCCAAAAAGAAGGTTATAATTCTCAGTATGAAGATATAAATTTAAATGAAATTAAAGAAGATTTAATAGTTAATGTTATTTATAGTCCTAAAACTTATCAAGTTATCATTACTTTGGAAGGTAATGAAATTAAAAATCAGATTTTTAATTATGGTAGTTATCTAAAAAATTATCCAGAAATTAAAGAAAAACAAGGTTATGATATTATTTATCCAAAAACTTTACCTTTTTTAATAAAAGAAGATCTTACATTAGATATTAGTTATCAACAAAGTATATTTAAAGTGTCTTATTTAGATAAATTTGGAATAATATTTAAAAGTGATAATGTATTATATGGAGAAAAAGCTATAGAATATAGCTTAGAAGATGATAAATTTATTGGTTGGTATTTAAGTGATCAAAAATTTGATTTTACAAAACCTATTTATGAAGATATTATTTTAAGACCTAAATATAAGAATTTTGGTTGTATAACAAATATTGCTTATAATTGGTTTGGTATTTTAGGAATTAGTTTATATTTAATTAGAAAAAGAAAGATTTAATCTTTCTTTTTTTTAATAATCTTATATGAATATTCTTTCATATGTATTGACATATAACTTGTATTAGAATATAATAAATTATGTTTAAAATTTATTTTAAAGGAT
>DUUA01000112.1 GCA_012841765.1 Acholeplasmataceae bacterium | reverse complement strand
TTTTAAAAAAAACAGATAAGTTTTATCTTTTTTTGAATATTTTTTTAGATCAAAAAAATATTTTGATAAGATTTCTAGTAAATTTAATATTAAAATTTAGAGAATCTGATTTTTTTAAAACATAAATACATAAATACATATATAAATACATTTTAGCTGTTGCATTCAAATTTTTTTTATTGTATAATATTAAATATAGAAGTCATTTTTTGTTTTTATACCAGTCATTTAACTTTTATAAACTTTTTTTGTGATATTGAATAAAAAAACTGTAGAGGAACATTAACAAATTAACCCCCTTTTATACATATATACATAAAAGAATAAATACATTTTTATTTATTTATGTATAAATGTACGTGTTTTAGATAGTTTTACTAAGTTTTTAGCCTTTTATTCTTGTTTTTACCCTAAAAATGATTAAAAAAAACAATTCTTAAATTTCGTTTTTAACGATTTCAAGTGGTGGGGGTTAATAATTAAATGCAAAATAGGTCAAAATTGATTCTAGGTCAAAAAAAGAACTGTTTTAGGGGTCTCTCAGACCGTATTTCAAGTTCTACATCAAAAGTTGTTTTAAAATTATATAAATGATCATATTTGTTATTTTACAGCTTTTAGACTTTTATGTCATAGGTTAAAATATTAGGTTAAAAAGACTATAAAAACACTAAAATAGTGTAAATAATTATGTATATACACAAAAACATAAATACATTTATATTTTTTTATGTATATATGTATAGTAAAAATTAATAGGAGGAGATAAAATGGCGGAAAAAGATTTCACATTTAAAAAAAGAGAGAACCCTTTTGATAAATTAAATACAAAAGTAACTGAAACAAAACCAAAAGTTAAAGTGAAAACTAATGAGCGAGAAAAGTACACTGCTACGATGGACAAGCAATTGCGAATGAGAATAAAAATTGCTGCTGTAAAAAAAGGAAAACAACTTTCTGAGTACATTGAAGAAGCTGTTCTTCAAAAACTAGAAAGAGAGGGTGATTAAATGCCTATTGTTTCAGCATTTTGTAAAAAAGGTGGGGTAGGTAAGACTACTTTTGTTGGATATTACGCACATTACCTTGCAACACAAGGAAATAATGTGCTTGTAGTTAGTATAGATGATCAAAACAGTATCTTTAAAATTTTTGGTGAAGATGATAAAATCTTTGATACTACTGATAATTATTTAGAATTTTTGATGGCAGGAAAGCAAGATTTCAGTGATATCATGATTGAAGTGAGAGAAAACTTGTATTTAATTAAAACTTTGAACACTGATAAACTGTCAACAAGGTTAATACTTGAAAGATCTCAAGAAAAAGTAATAAAAAAGATATTTGAAACATATAATGATGCTTTTGATTACGTTTTTATTGATTTCCCACCTTCAAGCAGTAGAATAACCGAAGTATTGCTTGATATGAGTGACACAATCTTGATTGTTGTTGGTCTAGATAGCTTAGGATTAGGTGGTTTTATCAATACAATTCAATATTTTATTGATAATGAACTAGAATTAGAAAAAATTAAGTATGTTTTACCTAATTTATATGTTCAAAACAGACGAGCTCCTAAGAAATCAATAGTGACTTTAGGAAAACAATCACAAGAATTTACACCAAAATCAATTTTATTACCTTATTTCAGTGAAAAATCAACAGTAAAGAACTTACAAGATAAAGGAATCACTCCTTTTGATGATGTTCCTCTTGATCGTTATGATTTAAAAGAGAAAAAGAAGATAGAATTAGAACTTATTGATATTTTTAATCACATTAAACTAGATTAAATGGTTATTTTATAGATAAATAAAAAAAGAGACATTTAAGTCTCTTTTTTTTACTAAGATACCCTTACAGGTAATATTAATTGTGTTAAATTATAATCAAAATCACCAGTTATTATAAAAGGTTTGATTTCTCCGGTGAAATGAACTGTTATTTCGCTTGAATCAAATGATTTTATTGCTTCTAAGAAGTATTTTGCTGTAAAAGCAATTTTGAACTGAACAGCATTTGAACACTCAAGTGGTGTTAATTCTTCAATAACTCCTCCGATTTCATTAGTTGTACTAGATATCTCAACAGTTTTATCAGCTGAAAGTTGTAATTGTATAATATTTGAGCTTTCAACATTAGTAAATAATGCTGCTCTATCGATTGCAGCCATCAATTCTGCTTTATTAAACTTAATACTTGTTAAAAAATCGGTAGGAATCAAACTATTTGTATTTGGATACATTCCTTCAATCAATCTTGTTTGATATAAAAGATTTTTATACTTAAACAATGCTTTAGTAGGAGAAAAATGAATCTCTGTTTCACTATCGTTGTCATCACTTAAGATTTTATTTAACTCATCTAGACTTCTAGATGGAATAACAACACCAACTGTTGAGTTTTTTTGCTCAAAGGTAATGAATTTCTTTGCTAATCTATAACTATCAGTTGCAATTGCTTCTAATTTATTTGTAGAAACATTAAAACTAACACCAGTTAGTATCGCTCTTGCTTCAGATAGTGAAGTTGCAAATGTTGTTTTTCTAATAATTTGTTTTAAAGATCCAACATCTAATTTAATAAAAGTTTCAGACTCAGCGAATGAAATTAAAGGAAAATTGATTTTTTCCAATGTATTCAATGTAAAATCACTTCTATCAGCAAATACTTTAACAATATTATCTTCAACAGCATTAAATTCAATCGTTTTAGCATCTAATTTTCTTACAATATCAATTAAAAATTTTCCAGGAACCACAAATGTTCCTTCTCCTTCAATTTTTAATTGTTTTTTGTTTTTTATCATCGCTTGAATTGATATTTCATTATTCGATGCTGTCAATAATAAAGAATCTTGTTTTAAATCAAACTTAATTCCTGTTAACACTGGCATTGGTGTTTTTGTTGATAAAGCTTTACTTACATTTGTTAGATTCATTAGAAGTAAATCTCTGTTAATACTAAAATTCATGATTTCGAATCTCCTTATTTATTTTATATTCTTAATTATATATTATTATTAACTAGTGTGGATAAGTGGAAAACTAAAAATTATTAATAATTTTTAGTAAAATATCAACATCTTGGCTAACAGAGGGGTCACCTTTAGTTAAAGCAAGGATTTTATCACAAGAATGTGAGATAGTAGCATGATCACGATTGCCAAAAAACTCACCAATTCTTTTCAAAGGCAAATTATACTCAGTTCTAATTAAATATATAGCCATTTGTCTAGCAAATGTAATATTTTGTTTTCTACTTGCAGACTCTATATCTTTAACTGGGATTTTATAATAATCAGAAACTGTTTCTTTTACATCTTTTACTCTTTTAGCATTTGATTTTTCTTTAGAAACACTAGAAACGGATTCAGGAATAAGACATTCTAATGCTAAATAAACATTATCAACTGTAAATGGAATATCTAAAGTTACACAATAAGTAATATAGCGCCTTAATGCTCCTTCTAAATCTCTTATATTAGTAATAAATGTTTCTGCAATCATTTCTAAAGCTTCAATTGGTATATCTGAAGGGTTAGAAATCATATAAGGAACTTTTTTTTGTAAAATATCTAACCTTAATTCTTTACTAGGCGTTTGAATATCAACTGATAAGCCAAATCCAAAACGAGATTTTAACCGGGGCATGATGTTTTTCAATTGATTAGCTGGACAATCTGATGTTATTACCATTTGTTTGTTGTTTTGATATAA
>DUUA01000111.1 GCA_012841765.1 Acholeplasmataceae bacterium | reverse complement strand
TTAGCAGGTGCATCTGCAGGACTACTTGATCCACATGCAACCAAACTAATCCCCATTACCATTGTCAATAATACTGCCCATAACTTTCTCATTAATAATTCCCCCTTTGGTTAAATTGATTTGACTACTAAAGTCTTACTGTTAGTTATTACTAAGTTAATAGGTTGTTATGACTTTATATTAGCACAAACTTACATAGTCATTTAGTAATATATTAATGTGTTTTGGCAGTTTTTCTAATCTTTCATCTTTAGCTTTTATTTTTTAGTAATTTTTTAAGGTTTATCGTTGTTTTTTTGGCTATATGTTGTTTTCAATTGAAGATTAGTTCAAATTGCCATATAATTATAACTATACAGCTTAAGCTGTCTTGCTTTTTTTTGCAAGCTATACAAAAAGAGGTGGCATAATGAACAGTTTTTGTGAAATCTTAATTGTGGACGATGAATATTTGCTACGACAGGGATTACGTTATCTATGTAATTGGGAAGAGGAGGGCTTTACAATCGTCGGAGAAGCCACTTCAGGAGAAGAAGCAATAGAATTGGTAAAAAGACTTAATCCCCATATTGTTATTACGGATATTGTCATGTCAGAGATGGATGGCATAGAATTAACCAAGCAAATTAGAGCCTATAACCCTTCTATAGAAATTGTTGTGCTAAGTAGTTATAGTGACTTTGATTATGTAAAAAAAGCATTTAAATATGGTGCTGATGATTATATTTTAAAGCCCAAACTACAACCAGATGAGTTGTTACCAATTCTTAGGAGATTAAAAGAGGCATGTTTTGATTTAGGTTCACCATCTTCTTCTTTATCTTTTCAAGATTCTTTATCCAATACTTTACAGGCCTTAATCAATGGTTTTATGTGTGATCAAGTTCAGCTTAATCACATTAATGAGTTTTTTAGCGGGAAAGAATTTTTTTTATTACTAACAGACGTAAGTCATTATTATTCTAACAATACTTTGCAGGATTTACAAAGCAGTATTTTTTCTCCATCATTAATTAGTCAGCATATGGGAGAACTTATTTGCTCCAATTATATCTTTCTCCAAAACATATGTGCTATTTTAATTAATGTTAACCATTCTCAAACAGCTCAGTTAGATTTAAAAGTTAACGCTTTAACAAATCATCAACATAAACAATTTAACAAACTCCATTTTGCAATCAGTAAAAGTTTTTCTTCTTTAGATTATTTGAAGACTGAATTCGAGGATACAAAAACTTTACTATCCTATCAATTCTTTTTCGAAAATAAAGTTTTAATTACACCTAAATCTATTATTAAAGAGACTAAATCGTTGCCTTTTGATTTTGATTTTTTTTATAATCTAGTGGAATCCTTAGATGTAGACAAGGTTAATGATTATTTAGTAAATTATATTAATCTGGTCACTATAAATCTTTCTTTTAATGTTTTCTCATTAAAGAAGCTTATTGAAAATATTATCTATAATTCCATTAACCTTTTGAAAAAATTAAGATTTAATATGTCTACACTTAATGTTTTAAAGTTGAAATATTTAAAAAGCATTGAAGATACAACTTCTGTTTCTTCATTAATTGAAGTAGTGACCTCCATATTTAATGAGATTTATGATGAAGTTAATTTGCAAGCTGATAGAAAAAATATTATTATCGTTCAAAAGATTTTTTATTATATTGAGCAAAATTATCAAGAGCAAATATATCTTTCAACGATTGCCGAAAAGCTTCACCTGAATTACCATTATCTTTCTAGCTACTTTAATAACTATGCTAAGGAAAGTTTTCCCGATTGCCTTAACCGGGTACGGATAAGCAAAGCAAAAGAATTCCTAGAAGATCCATCTATTTCTATTTCCGAGGTTAGTGAGCTGGTGGGTTATTCTGATCAGAGTTATTTTGGTAAGGTTTTTAAAAAATTTACTGGTTGCTCCCCTTCAAATTACCGCAAAAAGCATCTTAGGATATAAAGTTTTATTAACT
>DUUA01000110.1 GCA_012841765.1 Acholeplasmataceae bacterium | reverse complement strand
TAAAATAAAAAAAACAATTAAACAAATTAGAATTAAAATGTTAAAAAAACAAAAAATTAAAGAAATTAAATATTTTAGAGAAATTCATGAAATTACTATTAATTATATTAGTGAAGATGAAAAATTAAAATTAGATAAAGAAATGATTTCTTTAAAGGAATATAAAAAAAATATCCTTTTTAGAATATTAAACTGTGATGCTGAATTTAAAAAAAATATAAGAAATACGAAAAAGAAATATAAAGAAATGATAAAAAAACTTTAAAAAAGTGTTCATAAGAACACTTTTATAATAAGTTTTTCAAAGCTAATTTAATTATTTCACCAATTGGTTGCTCATTGTTTGCTTCAATTACAGGAGTAATTTTCTTGATTTCTGAATTTTTATACCCAAGAGACTGTAGTGCTTTAATTGCTTTATCAGTATTAGGATTGGGTTTTTCATTTTTATAAAAATCTATTTTACCATGGAGATCTAAAATTATTTGTTGTGATCCTTTAGGACCAATACCTGGGAATTTTTGTAAATATTTGCTATCTCCGTTTTCAATTGCTAAAATTACATTTTCAATATTTCCAGAACCTATGATAGATAAACCACCTTTGGGCCCAAGACCTTTTACTGAAATTAATTTCACAAAAAAATCTCTTTCAATAATTGTTTTAAATCCATAAAGGTCTAAAGAATTTTCTTTAACATTTAAAAAAGTATGAATTGTTATTTCTTCATCTAATTTAAAATCAAAAGGATTAGGGGTTTTTATTAATAAACCAACATTGTCTTTTTCAATAACTAAGTAATCTGTTGTTATTGAAGTAATAATACCTTTAATATAACTAATCATTATAATCACCTAAGGGAATTATAGCATATAATTAAAAAATTGTAAATTTATAAAGGAGTATCATAATGGAAAATCGGGATTTAATTGAAAAGGTAACAGAATATGATATTAATTTAAGACCAAGTTTATTAGGGGACTTTATTGGTCAAAAAGATATTAAAGAAATGATGAATGTTTTTATTCAAACCGCATTACAAAGAGAGGAAACATTAGATCATGTTTTGCTTTTTGGGCCTCCTGGATTAGGTAAAACTACACTAGCAAATATTATTGCTAATGAAATGAATTCTCATTTACATAGTGTTTCTGCTCCTAGTTTAGAAAGAATAGGTGATCTTGCTGCTATTCTTTCAAATTTAGAACCTGGTGATGTTTTGTTTATTGATGAAATTCATAGATTACCTCGACTTATTGAAGAAGTGTTGTATTCAGCAATGGAAGACTTTGTGATTGATATTATAGTTGGTAAAGATTCAACTGCTAGTACTGTGAGAATTGATCTGCCACCTTTTACATTAATTGGAGCTACTACAAGATTTGGAGATATATCTGCTCCTTTAAGAGATAGATTTGGAATAGTAAATAATCTAAATTATTATAATGTTTTAGAATTAAAAGATATTGTTATAAGAACTTCAAAAGTTTTTAATTTTGATATTGATGAAGATTCAGCTTTTGAAATTGCCAAAAGGTCAAGAGGAACTCCAAGAATTGCTAATAGACTTTTTAGAAGAGTAAGGGATTTTGCTCAATTTCAAGAAAAAAATTGTAAAATTATTAGTTTATTTGCTACTCAAGTTGCATTAGAGAAATTAAGTATTGATGATTGTGGACTAAATATTACTGATCATTTGTATTTAAATACTTTAATATTACGTTTTAATGGAGGCCCTGCCGGATTAAATGCTATTGCTGCATCTATTTCTGAAGATACAACAACTTTAGAAGATGTTTGTGAACCTTATTTATTAAAAGAAGGTTTTATTATAAGAACTCCTCGTGGAAGAGTTGCAACAACAAAAGCTTATAAACAATTAGGAGTTACAGATGCGCGTTGATGAATTTGATTATTATTTACCTCAAGAGCTAATTGCTCAAGAGCCCCTTAAAAATAGAAGTTCTAGTAAAATGTTAGTACTTGATAAAAAAACGGGTCAGATTAATCATCATCATTTTGATGAAATTATTGATATGCTTAATAAAGACGATATTTTAGTAATAAATAATACCAAAGTTTTACCATCAAGAATTTTTGGAAAAAAAGTTGCTACTGATGCTAAAATTGAAGTATTACTTTTAAAAGAATTTAATGGGTACTGGGAATGCTTGATTAAACCAGCAAGAAGAGTAAAAATTGGTACAAGAATAGTTTTTAGCAATTTATTAACAGGAGAAATAATTCAAAAATTTGACGAAGGGATTTGTCAAATTAGTTTTACTTATAAAGGGATATTTTTAGAATTATTAGAACAACTTGGAGAAATGCCTCTGCCTCCTTATATTCACAAAAAATTATTGGAACAAGACCGTTATCAAACAGTATATGCTAAAGAATTAGGATCTGCTGCAGCTCCAACTGCTGGACTGCATTTTACTAAAGAAATTTTAAGTAAGATTAAAAATAAAGGGATTACAGTTTGTGATGTTACTTTAAATATTGGATTAGGTACTTTTAGAGGAGTAAGTGAAGAAAATTTAGAAGACCATAAGATGCATACGGAATTTTATAGAATGTCTAAAGAAACAGCGGAAATATTAAATAAAGCTAAATTAGCAAATAAAAGAATTATTGCAGTCGGAACCACTTCAGTTAGAACTTTAGAATCTGTATATAAAAAATATGGGAAATTTATTGAATGTGCTGAAGATACAAATATTTTTATTTATCCTGGTTACAAATTTTCAGTAATTGATGCTTTAATTACTAATTTTCATTTGCCTAAATCAACTTTAGTTATGTTAGTGAGTGCTTTTTCTTCAAAAGAGAAAATTCTAAATGCCTATCAAGAGGCTATTAATAATAAATATCGTTTCTTTTCATTTGGGGATGCAATGTTTATTAAATAAATGGAGAAAATTATGGTTATAAAATATAAATTAATTAAAGAAAGCAATGAATGTATGGCAAGACTGGGAATTGTCACTACTCCTCATGGAAGCTTTGAAACGCCAGTATTTATGCCTGTTGGCACTCAGGGAACTGTAAAGGCCATGATTAGAGAAGAATTAGAAGAAATTGGTTCTAAAATAATTCTAGGTAATACCTATCATTTATGGAACCAACCAGGAAATGATATTATTAAAAAAGCTGGTGGACTTCATAAGTTCATGAATTGGCCACATCCAATTTTAACTGATTCAGGAGGTTTTCAAGTTTTTTCACTTGCTGAGTTAAGAAATATTAAAGAAGAAGGAGTAACTTTTAAACATCATAAAAGCGGTGCACCATTATTTTTGACTCCTGAAAAAGCTATTGAAATTCAAAACGACTTAGGGTCTGACATTATGATGGCTTTTGATGAGTGCCCACCTTATCCAGTAACATATGAATATATGAAAAATTCAGTTGAGAGAACTTCAAGATGGGCTGAAAGATGTTTAAAAGTAAATAAAAATAAAGAGACGCAAGGAATGTTTGGGATTGTACAAGGTGGAGAGTTTAAAGATTTAAGAGAATTATCAGCAAATGCTTTAATAAAGATGAATTTTGATGGCTATTCGATAGGTGGTTTATCTGTTGGTGAACCCAAAGAAATTCAAAATGAAGTTTTATCGTTTACTACACCTTTGCTTCCGAAAGATAAACCAAGATATCTGATGGGGGTTGGATCTCCTGGAGCTATCTTGGATGCAGTAGAACGCGGAGTAGATATGTTTGATTGTGTCTTGCCAACAAGAATTGCTAGACATGGAACTGCAATGACAAGTAGCGGTAGAATTATAATAAAAAATAAAATGTATGCTGAAGACTTTTCGCCACTTGATGAAAAATGTGATTGCTACTGTTGTAAAAATTACACAAAGGCATATCTAAGACATTTGATTAAAGCTAATGAAATACTAGGCTATCGGTTACTTAGTATTCATAATGTTGCTTTTTTAACTAATCTAATGAGAGACATCAGAAAAGCAATTAAAGAAGATAAGTTTTTAGAATATAAAGAAACTGTCTATAAAAACTATGGATTATTTGACAATGAGAAGGATTTTTAAAATGAAAAAAATATTATTGCTATTATTATTATTTATTTCACCAATTGTCTTAACTGGTTGTGGACTTACTAATAATAGTGTTCCTAATGAAGGTACAATCACTTTGAATATGACAGATGAGTATTTATCATACCTTGATTACAAAGCTAGTGAAGTGCCAAATTTCACTTTAAGTTTTGATGGTGTTATCAATACTAACGAAGCAGTTGAAAGTAACAATCAAATAATCTTTAGTAATAATGATGACTTTACAGTAAGTGAAATAATTGCCAATTTAATTAATAAATATAAAGATGATAAAACAAGATTTACAAGTATTGTTGTATCAGAAGAATTAAAAGCAGAAACAAGAATGAATTCTAAAAAAATAGTCAATGGTAAGGAAAAATATGAAAAACATTATTTGGAAGTATATAATAAAAAAATATTTAATGAAATTTGTTATATTACTTTAGAAAATGGGCTGCAATTAAGCATTGATTACCGTAGATTTCAATCTATAGATGAAAATGATAATTTAATTACTTATTATGCATGGCAATATAGACAGAGTATTAGAATGATTTTACATTATCCTTTAATGTTAATACAAAAAGATAATAAAAAATCTTTTGTAATTGTTCCATTACTAAACAATACTACCTATACTATTGGAACACAATTAGATGTTGCTAAAGTTATAAAAAATGAAAATTACTTAACTGATGAAGGGTTTAGAACTTTTTTCTATCCAGATTATGATGAGAACAAAGGAATGACACCTGAAGAACTACAAGAACAAAAAGAATATGTAAAAAAGTATTATATTGATAATTTTAATGGTTCAAGCGAAGAAATATTTACTTTTGAATATTTGGAAAGAATATATTCAATTAATTTTAATGAAAAAAGTTATGTGATTAATTACATTGGTTAAATATTTTTTTTAATTATATTAAAAATGTATTTACATCAAAATATAAATAACAATTACAATTGATGTAAGATATAATGCAAATGTAATAATAAAAACTATTTATTTTTATTGTTCTTTGTGTTATAATACTTTTAAGAATTATACTATTGCTTGCTTTAGTAATGATAATGATACCAATATGGGAGGATAATATGTACGGACAAGATTCTTTTAATGAAAAACCAGTTTTAAAAGTTGTGGGTGTCGGTGGAGGCGGCGGAAATGCTGTCAATAGAATGATTGAAAACGATGTTAAAGGCGTTGATTTTGTTGTTATTAATACCGATGCACAAGTTTTAAGGTTATCAAAAGCCGACACACGTTTACAAATTGGTAAACAATTAACAAAAGGTTTGGGAGCGGGAGCTGATTCTGAAGTTGGAAGACTTGCAGCTGAAGAAAGTGAAGATGATATTCGGGAAATACTTGCTGGATCTGACATGGTTTTTATTACTGCAGGCATGGGTGGTGGAACCGGAACTGGCGCTAGTGCAGTTATTGCAAGAATAGCAAATGAACTAGGATGTTTAACAGTTGGTATTGTTACAAAACCTTTTTCTTTTGAAGGTCGTAAAAGACAAGAACAAGCTAAAAAAGGTTTGCAACAATTAAAACCTTATGTGGATACTTTAATTGTTGTTCCTAATGATAAAATATTTATGATGATTGAGAAAACTACGACGATGTTAGAAGCTTTTAGAGAAGTAGATAATGTTTTACGTCGAGGAGTACAAGGAATTGCTGAAATAGTTGCTATTCCTGGACTTATAAATGTCGATTTTGCAGATGTACGAAATGTAATGCGTAACAAAGGTACTGCTTTAATGGGTGTTGGAATTGCTGATGGACCAAATAGAGCTATTGAAGCTTCTAGAAAAGCTATTAGAAGTCCTTTGTTAGAAATTGATATTAATGGAGCAACAGACGCGATTGTTTTTATAACTAGCGATGTTGATATTACAATGCATGAAATATCTGAAGTAATGGAAGAAATACGTAATGCTTCAACTTCTGAAATTGATGTTGTTGTTGGTACTGGATTTAACATGGATTTACAAGGTGAATTAATTGTTACAGTAATTGCTACAGGATTTGACCATAATGATTCAACAAAAGATAATGAATATAATTATGATTATAATCCAAAAAAAGAGTTTGAACAAAGAGATCAAAGAAAAGTTGTTTTAGAAAAAGTTGATAATCCTACAGAGAATATGAGTGTTGTTCAAAATCATGAAGCAAATACTAAAATAAAAGAAAGAGCTAAAGGAGAAACTGAAATTCCTTCTTGGCTTAAGAGAAGATTTAAATAAAATAAAATCACTCCATCAATTTTGATGGAGTTTTTTGATGACTAACTATAAGTGTTGACAGTAGTCACTAAAAAGTCTATAATTAAAAATACAGAGTAGTTAGAAAGCGTGAAGTGCTATGTTATGGGAGTATAATATAGACGAACGGGATACCGGCGGTTTTCTAGCGCATCCGCTGTATTTACTGCGGATCTCTCAGGAGGTCTTTTTTTATGAATAAAACTATGTATTTATCTCGGTTTTCTCCAACATTTTGGAAAGAATCTTTTAATGAATTAAAGAATATAAAAAGTATTGTTATGGTATCAATATTAACTTCTTTAAGAATTATTGTTGGATTATTTTTTATTCCTATTACTGATAGTAATAGGATATATTTTACTTTTATTTTTGTACTTTTAATTGGATTTTTATATGGACCTATATCAGGAATTGTTTCGGGAATTATTGCTGATTTAGTTACTTTTATGATTTTTC
>DUUA01000109.1 GCA_012841765.1 Acholeplasmataceae bacterium | reverse complement strand
CAATATTTTATAATTATCTTTTTAATTATGCCTAAAAATAGGTGTTTTTTTATTTTTATCCACAATAATTCCAATTACTAAAGAAAAAAGGACTTGTAAGTCCACGAAGTTTATATTTACTTCATTTTTTTACAGTCCCTTATAAAGAAAGTTTGTTATCAATAAATTTTATAATGCGGTATAATTTCACTCTAGAATCATTTAATGAATTGCCTTTAACTGAAAAGTATATTTTAAGTTTTGGTTCAGTTCCACTTGGTCTTACAATAATCCAACTATTATCATCATATCGATATTTTAAAACATCGGCTTTTGGTAATGAACTAGCTTTAATAGATTTAGTTTTTAAATCATAAATTGATTGTTTTAAATTATCTTCAATATCAATTAAGTTAGCAAAAGGTATTTCTAAAGCATTTTTTCTTAAATTCATTAAAATTGAATTCATAGCATGTTTACCTTTAATACCTTTAAAAGTATAACTCTTAGTTAATTCTAAATAATAACCATATTTTGAATAAATTTCTTCTAAATAATCAATAAAATTTAAATTATTGTTTTTTAAAAATGAAGCAATTTCTGCAAACATATAAACTGCTTGAACTGCATCTTTATCTCTAACAAAATCACTAATAATGTTTCCGTTAGATTCTTCGCACCCATAAATATAAGGATAATTATTTGGTATTTCAGTAATTGCTTCAGCAATAAATTTAAATCCTGATAAAGTTACAACAACATTTAAATTATAGTCTTTAGCAATATCAATAATTAAATCACTAGTAACATTAGATGTGAAGACGTAGCCATTTTCAATATCAATATTATTTTTAACTTTTTGAGTAAGTAAATAATAAAGGATTATAACAGCTGTTTGATTACCATTTAATATTTCATAACTATCATTACTCTTAACAGCAACACCTAACCTATCTGCATCTGGATCAGTTAAAGTAATAATATCTGCATTGATTTCTTTAGCGTAAGCAATTAAATCATCATAAGCAATTTTTTCTTCAGGATTAGCAGATTTGATGTTTGGGAAATTGCCGTCAAATATCATATGTGGCTCATAAGCATGAAAATCGTAGTTATCTTCTTTCATTAATTTAGGAACAACTGTACCAGCAGTACCATGTAGCGGAGAAAATAATATAGTAGCTTTTGATTTAAAATTATTAATTGTAATACCTTTAACTTTATTTAAATAAATAGTATCGATTTCTTCTAAATCAATTAAATTGATTAAATCATTATCAATTTCATCGATATTAAAGATATCATCAATTAGTGAAATCTCTTTAATAATTTTTTCAGAATCTTCTAAGCCAACTTGACCACCATGTTTATTATAGACTTTATAACCGTTATATTCTTTAGGATTATGACTAGCAGTAATCATTATTCCACCACTAGTTTTAAAGTGTCTAACAGCAAATGATAACATCGGTGTTGGTCTTAATTCTGGATAGATATAAGTTTTAATATTTAGTGCTGCAAGTACTCTTGCGGCGATAAAAGCAAATTCTTTTGAATTAATCCTGTTGTCATATGCAATAGCAACGCCACCTGTTAGATTGTTGTTAATTAAGTAATTACCAAATCCTTTGGTAATTTTTTTGATGATGATCTCATTAATCCGGTTAGTTCCAACCCCCATAATTCCTCTAAGGCCTGCAGTACCAAAAGAGATGTCTTGATAAAAAGCATCTTTAATCTCTTCATCCTCTAAATTTTCTAGTTCATTGTGAAGATTTTTTGGTAATTGTGCATTTTTCCATATTTCATAATTTTTATTCCACATAAAATACCTCATTTCTAGATTTTCTACAATATATATTATACTATGAAATAGATAATATAAAAAGTAAATAAGTTAAAGCGAATAAAAACGGTTTCATTTGTTATATTATGATATACTAACTACGTAGGTGATAAATATATGGTACCAAAATTTGAGAAAAGAGTTAAAGCGTATTCAGCTGATATTTCTGGAGCTATTATTGCTTTAATTATTGTAACATTTGGTTTTAAAGATTTAATTTGGCTTAAAATATTAATTGTAAGTATTGCATATGCATCACTATCAATTTTCCCGTATTTTATATCTTCGGGTCAAAGTTTTGGAAAAAGAATTCAAAAAATAAAAATTGTTAAAAATGATGGTAGTAATGCCAATGTTTTTATTTTAATATTACGTGAATTATTTAAAACTAGTTTAAGTATCGCAACCTTTGGATTGTATACTGTAGTGGCTTTTTTTGCTTTAACAGAAAAACATTCAAGTAGAACAATTCATGATTATATTTTCAGAACTAAAGCAATTGATTTAGAAAAGCCAATAAGAAAAAATAATAATGATAATATTATTGGTACAACCGAATCACTTAGAAAAAGAGGGTTATAATAATGAAAAAAATATTAATTAGCTTTATAACATTAATTACAATATTTTTACTAGTTGGTTGTGATAATAATGAAAAAGATATAAATTTAAGTAATTTATACCAAAATGATATTTATTATAGTTTATTTGTTAGATCTTTTGCAGATAGTGACGGCGATGGTGTTGGTGATTTAAATGGAATAACAGAAAACTTAGATTACTTAGAAGAACTAGGTATCACAGGTATTTGGTTACTACCTATTTTCAAATCGCCATCATATCATGGCTATGATACAATTGATTATTTTGAAATACAAGAAGAATATGGGACAATGGATGATTTAGAAAATTTAATTAATAAAGCTAAAGAAAAAAACATTAATATTATTTTAGATTTAGTAATTAATCATACATCAGACCAACATGAATGGTTTATTGACGCAAGTAGAGGTGTTAATAGTGATTACCGTAATTATTATGTGTGGAATACAGAAAGTAGTGCACACAGTGAATTTGTTGGTGGCATGGTAGATTTAAATTTGAGTAATGATGAAGTGAAATCAGAAATTTATAAAATTGTTGACTTTTATATGGATTTAGGAATTGCTGGTTTTAGATTAGATGCTGTTAAACATTTTTTTGCTGGAGCAAATGAAGTAGGTAATGATACATTATTTATGTTAGAACTTGACTCCTACATTAAAAATCGTAATAAAAATGCGTATGTAGTTGGCGAAGTGTGGGTTAATGATTATTATATTCTTTCTAACTATTATCGTAGTCAATCATCATATTTTAATTTCTATCTTCAAGATGAATTAAAGGATAAAGTAGGTAGAGGAAACAATACAAGACTTTTAGTTAATAATTTAGAAAAAATGTATAACCAATATAGATCAATTAATTATGACTTCATTGACGCACCATTTTTAAGTAATCACGATATGGATAGAATCGCTTCAATGGGCGAATATCAAAGTGTTGAGAACTTGAAATTAGCATCAAAGATATTAATGACGTTACCGGGATCACCATTTATATATTATGGTGATGAGATTGGTTTAAAAGGTTATCGTTATGAAGGTGGTGAGATTGCTGGAAGAGTTGTATATGATGAGTACCGTAGACAACCATTTTTATGGGGGAACGATTATACAACAACTTGGTTGGCATCAGATGGTAGCAATAATAATACTAACTCACTTTTAGAACAAAAAAATGATCCAAATAGTATTTTTAATACTAATAAAGAAATTATTAACATTAGAAAAAATAACAATGCATTAATGTATGGTAATGAGTTTTATGCGTATGCAAATAACACTAATACATTACAAGGATTTGTTAGAGCGATTAAAGATGAGTATTTAGAAGAAGCAGTTTTAGTTTTAATAAACTTCGGTAATGAAGAAATAATAGTTGATTATGACTTAGAATATATTTACGGAAGTAAAGTTATTCCAAGTAAAGGATTAAGTATTATAAAAATAGCATATGATGAAATTGAGGCGTATAGTTAATGTTTATTATAAAAATGTTTAAACAGTCTTTTAAGTTTAAGACTTTATTAATTAATTTTAACTTTAAATTTTGGCAAATCATTATTTACTTTATTTTATTAATGTTAATTGCTAATTTCCCACAAACATTTGAAGCATTTAGAAATTATGGTACAAGACTGGACTTTATTATTGAAGACTTTAATCAAGCTAAACCTTATGATTGGCAACTACCTAATAATATGTATATTAGAGGTGGAAAGTTAATTAATAATGGTGATCAAAATGTTTATGTTTACGAACATAAAGGAATTACTTACATTATTAATAACCAAACTAAAATAGATGATACTAATGATTATTTGAATCATATTATCTTTAGTGAAAGAAGTTTAATTTATATTGATAATGATGGTAATATTTTAGAAGCTTTTGATTATGTTGGTTTTGAGAGTGATGAATTTGATTTTAGTATGTTAAATGTTGCTGTAGGCGAAGAATTAAATGAATTATATTTAGAGTTTGCAACATCGATTGAAAGAACTTTTCAAAATGAAATTATTTTATTTACAGTTATTAGAAACAATGTAGT
>DUUA01000108.1 GCA_012841765.1 Acholeplasmataceae bacterium | reverse complement strand
ATAGATAATTACTTAAATTATTAATATCATTTTTATTAATTGCTGACATAAAAATGATATCGAAATACTTAATTTTATTTTTCCTTGCATTTTTTACAATATTATCATAGATAAAATCAAGATTAGTATCCTTTGGTAATAAGTCTGTTTGATTAATAATGTATATATATTTTGCATTTGGTTGGATTCTTGTAATAGGTTGCATAAATAATAAATCAAGTTGCATAATTGATTGAATCACTAAAATTACACTATTAGGTTTAATCTCTGGAAATTTATCAGGATGAACATGATCTTTAACTATTCCGTAGTTTTTCAATTTAAAACAATCAAGACAATATTTATGGCTTAAATCTATAACATAACCTAGGGCATTATTGTCGTTTGTTTGTTTTAAAGTACCACAACCAAGACATTTATTATTCAACATATGGTTTTAACACCTCAGCATATTTTTCAGGATACTTTTTTTGAATTCTTTTAAAAATTAGTTTTTCAAATTTACGATTAATTCTTGTTAAAAAATGATCAGATCTTTTTTTAACTGGATAAACCAATATTTTCTCCCTAAATTTCATACGGCTACTACCTAATATATCGGTCATTACTTGATCACCAATAAAACATGTTTCAAAGACTTTAACATCTGCTAATTTTAAAGCTTGTTTAAAACCAAACTTTAATGGTTTTTTAGCAAATTTAACATAAGGAATACCATTTAAGTGCCCAACAGCTTTTTTAACTCGTTTCTTTTTTGAGTTAGATACTACAATAACTTTAAAATCTTTCGCTAATTCTTCTAAATAATCACTTATATCTTTAGGTAATACTTCAATATCATAGGGTAAAATAGTGTTATCTAAGTCAAAAAACAAGGCTTTAATACCTTGATTTTTCAACTCCTGATATGGAATATCATAAAAAGATTGATAGTAGCGGCTTGGAATAAATTTATTATGCCAAGTCATTAGATACTTCCATGATTTCAATAGTATAAGTACGATTATTTGGTGTCTTAATTGTTACATGATCACCTTTATTATGAGCAAGTAAGCTTCTTCCAACTATAGAATCAACAGAAATTTTGCCTTCTTTAGGATTAGTTTCAATTGTACCAACTAATCTAAATTCTTTAATTTTACCAGTTTCTAAATATTTAATCGTAACTTTTTTCCCGATATCAACTTCATCAGATGTTGATGATTTAATTATTTTAGTATTTTTTAAAATATTTTCAATTTCATTAATACGTGTTTCAATTTTACTTTGTTCTTCTCTTGCTGCATCATAGTCAGCATTTTCAGATAAATCTCCTTGCTCACGTGCCTCTTTTAAAGCTTGAAGATTTGTTGGTCTTTGGACATTTTTAAGATCATTTAATTCATCTTTTAATGTCTCAATTCCTTCTTGTGTTAATTCATATATTTTTTTAGACATGTTATTCCTCCTAAATACTTTACTTATTATACATTATTTATATATAAATTGCTATTTCTTTTAACTTTT
>DUUA01000107.1 GCA_012841765.1 Acholeplasmataceae bacterium | reverse complement strand
TTTTAAATATAAATAACATTCAATATAGTTCTTCGTATTTTACTCCACATATTACTCTTGCAAGAAAAGTTAATTTTATAAATACTAATCAAGAACTAAAAATCAAACCTTTTCAAAAACCTATTTTTATTGAAAAAATAGCTATTTATAAAAGTGAAATAATTGAAAACAAGTTAACATATACTCCAATTAAAATAATAAATATTGCAAAGGATAAATTATGAATAATTTTACAATTAGAAAAGCTAAAAGAATAGACTCAAAGCTAATACTAGATTTAATTTTAGGAATTGCTAAATATGAAAAAATGGAAGAACAAGTAGTAGCTACCCAAAGCAGCATTGAAAAATCAATTTTTGATTTAAAACAAGCTGAAGTATTAATAGCAGAAGAAAACAGTATTCCCATTGGATTTGCTCTATATTTTTATAACTACTCAACCTTCTTTGGAAAAGCTAATATTTATCTTGAAGATATCTTTGTATATAATGAATATAGACAAAAAGGATATGGCAAAAAACTATTTTTAGAAGTTGTAAAAATAGCTAAAAAAATTAATGCTTCAAGATTAGACTGGATGTGCTTAAATTGGAATAAGCCTGCAATAGATTTCTATTTAAATCTTGGAGCAAAGCCACTAAATGATTGGACAATCTTCCGTCTAACTGAAGAAGACATTAATAAGTTATTAACATAAAAAACCAGAATATTTTATTCTGGTTTTTATTTGGAATTTACTACTTAGAATAATATTGATCATTAATTCTATCTTGAAGAATAATTTGGGTAAATGTTTTTTTAGAACTAACCTTAAATAACTCATGTCCTTCCTTTATACACTCTATACAACTATCTCTAGGAATAGTTATGGCAAGTATATTATCTCCTCTATCACTATTTGAATGTATTGTATTGACCCCAGAACATTTCTTGCAAATTTTATATTTTTGTGTCTGGTTTTCCATAATCCCATCTGTATCATAATAGATTCTTCTATTTCTTTCTACAGCTTTTAAATTCTTAAATTTTTCTTTTTTTAATACCTCTTTATTTTTCCAATTTTCATAAACTATTTCTGATAGTTTTTTTATATGATCTGTAATTTTTTGAGATTGAACTAATTTGCTCCTATCAAAATCTGGTTCTTTTACATTCGAGTAATCAAGTCCAGCCATAGCAAGTATGATACCTAGATTTATATATGGAAGAGCCCCTTCAATGGAGTATCCACCCTCTAAAACAGCAATATCAGGATTTAAGCGGTGATTTAATTCTGCATATCCTTGAGCTGAAAAGTTCATATTAGTAAGAGGATCACTATAGTGATTATCTTGTCCGGCAGAATTTATAATAATATCAGGTTTAAATTCATCTAAAATTGGTAAAACCACATTTTCTAAAACATATAAAAACCCTTCGTCCCCTGTTTCTGGAGGAAGAGGGATATTAATATTGTATCCATATGCAGCTGGTCCTCCAAATTCATCGATTGACCCTGTACCTGGATAAAGAGTTTTTCCATCTTGGTGAAAAGATATAAACAAAGTTTCTTTATCATTCCAATATATATCTTGTGTTCCGTCTCCATGGTGACAATCTGTATCAATTATAGCTACTTTTAGAGGCCCATATTCTTGTCTAATCTTTTCTATCATTATAGCTTCTATATTAATTACACAAAACCCTCTATCTCCATAAACAACTCTATGTGCGTGATGTCCAGGAGGCCTAACTAAAGCAAATGCTTTATCAACTTCCTTATCCATAACTGCTTTAAATGCTCTAATAGCCCCCCCAGAAGAAATAAAATGAGATTCTGTCAATCTGGCTCTTACACTTGGAATACAAAAATGTACTCTTTGTATATCTTTTTGTTCAGCTAAAGATGGATTATAAAATTTAATTCCCTCGATATCTTCTATTCCTTCTTCAAAAATTTGATCTTGAGTATAAAGAAGTCTTTCTTCTCTTTCGGGATGAGTAGGACTTATTGCCCAATCAAATGCAGGAAAGAAAACAAGACCTAATTTATTTTTTGCTTTTAACATTATTTTTCACCTCTAAACTGATCACTAAGACCTGGCTTTATTTGCGCTTTAATTCTAATATTTTTACCAGTTGTATAAAAACCTTTAACCATATTAAAGCTACTTTCTTCAGTTACCTCTGATTCGATATTTTCATAATTTGCACCTAAAGATATAGCCTTTTCTTCAACTAATTTTAATGCTCTTTCACGAGCATTGAAAAGCGAATAACTTTTATTAATCTTTTCAAAAATACCAGCTTCAGGTACAGATAATATCCCTTGAGATGTATCAGCTATTAAAGTAATCTCTGCTGTTGTTTTAGCAAATGCTGCACCTATAGCATTAGCCACATCATAATTTTTCGGATAAAAACAAGGAATATTAAATTTATCTTCTAAAATTGCACTCATTATTTTTGCAGGCCCGCCAATAATATTAATCCTTTTTGGTTCTATTTTTTTTCCGTGTAATAACTCCTTAATGGTATATACTGGCTGACTATTAATTTCTAACAAAAGCTCTTTCACTTTACTTTTAATCATTTCACCCATTTTATCTAAAATATGCTTTGAAACTTCTTCTTTTGACAAATTTAATTCTCTGCCTAAAATTTCCATTGAAGAATCTGCTCTACCTTTAAAATTTCCTTTCATTAATCCCAAAACAATCATAGCATCAGTTGGAGTTGGATTAATTCCTCCAAAACCACAAGGATATCCTTCTCTTTTAGGCCCGATTGAAATGTTTCCATTTATTATATTAATACTACTATCACCACCTAAACCGATTGAGAAACTATAAATTGCTCTAACTAATGTTTTATAATTTCCTATTCTAATGCCCAAAGGTTCAAACAAAGGAACTCCATCAGCTAAAAAGAAAACATCAGTTGTTGTCCCGCCAATATCTAATAGAACTGCATCTTCTTTTGTTTCCATCATAGCTTGCATTCCCATAAAACTTGCTGCAGGACCAGAAAGAATTGATTCAATCGGAATTTTATTGGCAGCAGCTAAATTCATTAAACCCCCATCAGCCTTCAAAATATAAACAGGCGCCATTATATCTTCTTTTTCTAAAGATTTTTTTAAATTCTCTGAAAAATTATTAAAAGTATCATAAACAGCTGCATTAAAATAAGCTGTATACACCCTTCTTGGAAAATTTAGTTTTCCAGAGAGAGTATGGCCTAAACTAATAGATGTAAAGTCATTTATTAGATGCTCTTTAATTCTTATCTCGTTGTTAGGATTTCTTGGGGAAAATTTAGTAACAACAGCAATAGAATTAATATCATTTTGTTTAAATATCTTTATTGAACTATCTAATTCATCCATTTTTAGAGGTTCAACGATTTTCCCTCGATGATCTACATATCCAGATAAAAAAACACTTTCTTTTCCTACCTTTAAAAACTCGTTTCCTAAACCAGGACCGCTTTGAATAATCATCCCTACAGGTGATATGTTGTTTTCCACAATCGCATTTGTTGAAACTGTTGTACTTAAATGTATTCGTTTAATTTTAGACTTGTCAATTCCAATAATCAATTCTCTCAATACCATCCAAATAGATTCAAAAATATTTAAAAAATCAATTGGTTTTTTAATTCTTTTTATAATATAGCCATTCATTATAATAACCGCATCTATATGGGTACCTCCCATATCTAATCCTATTATCAATTTACAGCCTCCTTTTCAATCTCTATCTGTATTCATTATATCTTGTATATTTGTTACTGTCAAACAAGCATCTTTTTTAAAATCTTAATGATAACAAAAAAAGACCTTAATTTAAGATCTTTTTTAAAATTTTTTACTAAAATTATTAATATTAGCTAAAAAATCATTTTCCAATTCTTTTAGCTGTTTATTATATATCATTTTTATAGCCTCTTTAATATCTTCATGACTCTTATAAAAATTAAGATATTTTTCAACTCCGTAGATATCAATTAGGTATTTGGTAAATGCACCAGCAATTGGATAACTAATAGCACAATTTATTGTATAAAAATAATCATCGGCTATTAAATCTATAACCCTTTCATATTTCCCTTTTTCAACAAACTCTAAAACCCAATCTATATTTGGCTTTTTCCACCAATTTTTATCAAAAAACATTGCTATACCTTCTCTAACAAAACAAGATTTTGGTGTATTTAATAAATAAGAAATTATATGAGCATCCTCATGAGGACCAACACATTTAATATCTTTATTATATACTGCGTAAATATGATTAGGTTTTCTTGCAAATCCATTTGAATCTTCATTATCGCCATAGGCTATTCCTATTTCTTTTGGAGAATTTAATAAATAATAATTTATTTTAAAAGGAACTTCTATTTTAAAAAAATCGATGATCATATTATAACTCTCTTCTTGGGTAGAAACTACTTTCTCTAATTCTTTTTCAGCCCAAGAATTTTTATAATAATGAAAAATATAATGAGATGATTCAAACTTTAAATATTTTAACTTCATCAAGATACCTCACAATTCTTAATTACTTTATTAGTATTCTCTAAGCCCATTTGTGGGCTTGCTAAAAGCTTTTTATAAGTTTTATCCATTAGCACTGCTCCAACTGGAGCAGTAATAATAATAGCTAAAACGGATACCATTAATATTAATTCTCCATGAGCAATTCCAAGTGATAAAGGAATAGCTCCAATTGCTGCCTGCACTGTTGCTTTGGGCATATAAGATATAGCTGTAAATAATTTTTCTTTTCTATTAAATTTTGTCTTTATTAAAGACAAATAAACGCCAATCATTCTAAATATCATTGAAAGTATTATAAGAGCAATTGCTAAAAGTCCCACATCTATTAAAACCCTGACATCAACTAAAGCGCCTACAAGTACAAATAACATTATTTCTGAAATAAACCATATCTTCTCAAACCTTTTAACTATTCGTTCAGTTAATTCTGGATAAAAATTGTTTAAAGATATACCAAACGACATTACTGCTATCAATCCACTTATTGTGATTATTTTACTTAAAGAATTCTCTAATGCAACAAATAAGAAAGCTAAAGCAAATATAATCAAAATCTTAACCGTATCACGCATATGTAGTTTTTTAAAAAATAATGAAATCAAATACCCAAGTAAAAATCCAATTCCAATTCCTAAAATAATAGATATAGGTACATTAATGATTGTTGAAAAAGAAAAGCTCTCTCCTTGCCCTAGTTTTAAAAACGCATAAAACAAAACAATAACATAAACATCATCCATTGAAGCTCCAGCTAAAATCATTTGAGGAACTTTTTTGTCTTGACCATATCCATTATTAATTAAACCAATCATTTTTGGAACAACTACTGCTGGAGATACCGCAGCAACTACTGCCCCCATAATTAACGCAGTCGTATAACTTACCCCCAAAATTAACGGAGCAAGAAACGTAATGGCTAAGATTTCAATAGTTGCTGGAACAAATGACAATAAAATTGCGGGTCTTCCAACTTTTTTTAAATCATTTAGATTTAAAGAAAGTCCTGCTCTAATCAAAATCACAATTAAAGCAATTTGTCTTAACTCTGCTGATATGTTTAAAATATTAATATTTATTAAATCTAACAAATGTGGTCCCATCAAGATACCTGTTGCAAGCATACCTAAAATAGGAGGTAATTTTAAGAATTTAAAACCTTCGCCTAAAATTAAACTTATTATAATAATTAATGAAATACTTAATAACATTTTTCTCTCCTAAATAAAAAAAATCTACACCAAAAAAGCTGTAGAAGTCATTAGCAAATTGCAGTTTTAGTAATACTAGGGGAGACATCATTCCCTATAGTTATTATAACGATTTTTAAATTTAAGTCAATATTATTTTTTTATTAATCAAGTAAAAAATTTACCAAATATTTAAAAGATGAGAATATTCTCATCTTTTAAATAAAATAGTGCTTTATGATAGGTTCTTATTATTATTTTCTAGCATCTTTTTTTTCATCTCAACATAATATGGTTTTTCATGTTTAATAAAATGGAAAGGTTTATAAAGAATGTATGGGACAAATAATACAATATACATAATTAAATTAGGTATTTCTGAAATTAAAATTAAGTGAATAAAAATCAACAAATAAACAATATAAGCCAGCCTTTGGAGTTTTTTCCATCTTATTTTTACTTTCACATCATCAACCTTTTGGAATGATGTTATAAACAACGGAATCATCACTATATATGCTATTAACCCAACAATTTCAAATACACCATTATTTGCAAATTTATCTATGAAATAGTAAATAATATGAGGAGTTAAAATGATAAAACCAATAATCGAATAAATTGATCGGACAGCAGTTAAATTATTATAAAATTTAGTCTCATGTTTAAATAAACCAGTAATCATAACTATATAAAAAAATGCAAAACCAAGATATCCTCTATTAATAGGAACAGAAACTACTACATCTCTAAAGATTATAGACAAAATTCCTAAAATCAAAAATAAACCATATAGTAAGTACTTTACTCTAACTATATATTTAGATAAAAAGTATCCTGCTAACCCTAATAAAACGATAAATAAAATTGAAATCATATTATAATACTCCCCTTTCAATAATCTTAATTCTCTTTGTGAATAAATCTATACTGTCTTTTTCTGACATTTGATCATTAACACAAACATTATATGTGGCTAAATAAATATTCATTGAAAAATCAATTATGAAAGCTTTATCTTTATTACTACGCTCTTCTTTTCCAGCCCCATTATCAAATGATTCTAAAATCTTATAAATCCCTATAACTTGTGAGGGATGGTAAATTGTTTCTTCTAATGAACCAATTTTTCTGGTTTGTAAAAAACGAAAATAATAAGCTAAAAGCAATTTTTTTTCTTTATGAGCATATTGAGCTATATCAAACTTAAAAAGTTCAATTAAAAAATCAAATAAATTCCCATGAAAGTTTTCTGCTATTTTATTTACAGTTTTAATACGCTCTGATTTAAATGAAGATATAACCACCTTATAGTAATCTTCCATATCTTCAAAATATGCATAAAATGAGCCCCTAGGCAGTCCCACCTCATTAACAGCCATTTGTACATCTACATTTTCAAAAGGATATTTTGAAAACAATTGAACACCAGCTTTAATTATTTTATTTTGTTTAATTTCTGGAATGTTATAAAATGTTTTTTTAGGCATTTCTGTCTCCTTTCGTTAATGACATCGTGTCATTATTATAATATATTTTTAAAAATAAAGCAAGAATAACTATTTTATTTTT
>DUUA01000106.1 GCA_012841765.1 Acholeplasmataceae bacterium | reverse complement strand
TACTTTATTTTATTTTTTAATGAATACTTAACATAAACAAAAGAATCAATTTGTTCAATAAATTCTTCACATATAAACCCAAGTTTTTCAAGCAATTTATTACTTGCATTATTACCAGGATGTACTAAGGCAATTATTTCATATTCAGGATATAAATTATGCAATAATAAAACGATTTTATCTAAAGCCTCATACGCAAAACCTTTTCGAAAATGCTTATAAGAAACAGTATACCCTATCGCTACATTATCTTTACCAATATTTACATAAATTTCCCCAACTATTTGATCAGTTTCTTTTAAACAAATTGCAAATTGATTAATACTATTTCTTCTTAAAGTGCTATTTTGGGAAATATCAATTAGTGATTCTAATTCTTTCTTTGTCTTTGAAGTATATGACTGAAACTTATAACATCTTTCATCGTTTCGATAATCAAATATTTCATTAATATCTTTTAATTCCATTTTTCGGATTATAAGTCTCTCTGTTGTTAATAACATAAAAATTACTCCTTTTTTAAAATATTATTTTGCTACTTCTTTAGTGTTTAATCTGCCCATTAATGAAAATATTAAAGGAAAAAAGATTCCGCCAACAAAATTCCCACTAATAATTACTAATAAATAGACAATTGTCTTTAAATTCCAGATATTTGCAAGTGAATAATAAAATGTATTAGCAATACTATGTTCAAATCCTGATAAAATAAATATCATTATACATAAAATTGTTATCAATGAACTAAACAATTTATTACTACTTCTTTTTGCAATATCTACTCCAAAAAATATCATAATACCACAAAAAAACGCCATAATAAAAGCTGAAAATAAGCTTATACTCATTTTTGCATTTACTATTTGAAATATTGTAGTATTTACTAAATCATTATTTGTTAATCTAATAAAATATCCAATTAAAACGGCACCAATAATATTGCCAAGTAGAATAAAAATTAAGTTAAGCTTATATATATTTTCTTTATGGAAAAAATAGCAAACCTTTCCCGTAAATAAATCTAACTGATACTCAATAATTAATAATAAAGCAAAAGAGAATAAAAAGGATCCTATAATTGCTCCGTTCTCAAAACTTCCTTTACTATATACAAACACTATTCCACCAATACTAACAATTATACCTGATAGAATAGAAGATAACATAATTCTTAAGATATTTCTCATTGCAACTCCTTATTATTTCTTTCTATTATTTTATCATTAAAATAGATTTTATTCCAGCTATTTTAAAACTTACAAAAACTTGTTAGAAAATAATGAAAAAATGGCATAATAATGATATAATATTATAAAGCGAGAATAAAAATGATTTATTTAACTGTCATATTAGCAATTTTTTTCATTATAGTTAGGACCTTTAAGGGTGGTTTAATTGCACTTCTACTTAAAATAGTGGCAAGTGTTTCTTTTATTGCTTTAGGATTATATTATCTTAATGCTGATTATACTACTACAAAAATGCTTATTTGTGGAGGGTTGGTCTTTGGTCTCATCGGTGACATCTTATTAGATTTAAAAATAATTTATCCTGAAAATAATAATACATATTTATTTAGTGGCATGATTTCTTTTATCTTCCAACATATTACTGTTTTTATTGCTATTACTCTTATAACAAATAATACTATAATTAAAGATAACATTATTATTATCTTAGTTATCCCTATAATAATAACTATAATTGGTTTCTTTTCATTTAAATTTCTAAAAATGGAACTTAAAAACGCGTTGCTAATTTCACTTTTATATTTATTCTTACTAGTGTATGTCACTATGTATTATTTAGTTTCAACAATTAAGGATATAAACCTAGTATATTTGCTAATTGGAATGATTTTATTTATTCTTTCAGATCTTGTTTTATCATTTATGTATTTCAAAGATAATCAAAAAAATAAATATATGATTGTAATCAATCATAGTTTATATTATGCAGCCCAAATACTAATAGCTTCCCAAATATTATTTTTATAATCTATACTTTAAAATAAAAAGGCATCTTAGATTTATCACTATTTTTCTAAGCCTTTTTTATTTTTTAAGTGGAAAATTACATAATGTTATCAGTTTACAATTTTTGTATACTATGTTAAAATAATAAAATATAAGATATTTAGTAAGGAGATAATTATATGGCATTTCAAAGAAAACTAATTCGCTTGTCTCTCTCAATTATAAAACCATTTACAAAAATCGTTTCATTAAAAACAAAAAGAATAGTTCACTCCATGATTGGTAAAACTCTTGCTAGACCTTATAAAAAAACAGTCTATTATAAAGCAATAATAAATAAAGCTTTTCAAGCAGAATGGATATTCCCAAATAACACATTATATGAAGGTGTAATCCTATACCTCCATGGTGGAGGATTTGTAGCCGGAGATATTAAATATGCCAAGGGATATGGAACAATGCTTGCTTCAAAAAATAAAATTAAAGTACTAGCAGTTGCTTATAAGCTTGCTCCAGAATTTCCATTTCCAAATGCCTTAGAAGACGCAGTTAATGCTTATAAATATTTATTAGGTGAAGGCTTTGATAATCAAAAAATTATTGTTTGCGGAGAATCGTCTGGAGGAGGATTATCCTTTTCATTATGTGATAAACTTATTAAAGAAAATATTGCTCTCCCAGGGGGAATAATTGCTTTATCACCTTGGACAGATTTGACAATGACTGCAAAATCATATATTATTAATAAAAAAAGTGATCCTTCTATGTTAGAAAGTGTTTTACTAAAATATACAAAACTATATACCAATATTGAAAATATTGATAATCCTTTAGTTTCTCCAAAAAATACCAATTTTACTGGTTTTCCTAAATCTTTAATTTTTGTTGGTGGAGATGAAATACTACTAGATGACTCAATAACTATTCATGAAAATTTAATTAAACATAACTGTCTTAGTGAATTAATAATCACTCCTAAAATGTGGCATGTTTATTTGCTTTATGGTTTAAAGGAAAATGAAAAAGATAATAAAAAGATTTATCAATTTATTTCGGAGGTTCAATATGGAACAGAAAAACTTAAGATGGATGAGATTAGATAATGCTGGTAAAATCTTCCCAGCTGCCAGAAGGAAAAAATGGGTAAATATTTTTCGCCTTTCTGTTAATCTTAAAGAGCAAATAGATCTTATAATATTACAAAAATCTCTTAATAATATTATAAAGAGATTTCCTTCTATTGCTGTAAGATTAAAAAAGGGAATGTTTTGGTATTACTTAGAAGAAATACCTGAGGCTCCTAAGATTCTTAAAGATAAAGCTTATCCTGCATCGATAATGCCTTTTAAAGATATTAAAAAATGTGCATTCAGAGTTCTATATTATGAAAATAGAATAGCCGTAGAGTTCTTCCACGCTTTAACTGATGGTAGTGGTGGCTTAGTATTTTTAAAAACATTAACTGCAGAATACTTAAAACAAAAGCATAATATACAAATAGTTCCAAGTAATGGCGTTCTAGATATTAATGAGCTTCCACTTGAGGAAGAATTAGAAGATAGTTTTCCAAAGTATGCTGGAAATGTATCTGCTAGTAGAAAAGAGGATAATGCTTTTAAATTAAAAGGTACAAAAGAACCTGATGACTACTTAAATAATATTACAGGGATTATAAATACTACCAAAATTTTAAAACTTGCTAAATCATATAATGTTAGTTTAACAATTTTTTTAACTGCTGTTATGATAGTAAGTTTGGATAAGATCCAAAAAGAAAGAGTAAGTAATCCTAAAAAATATAAACCTATTAAAGTTATGATTCCTGTAAATCTTAGGAATATGTTTGATAGTAAAACTTTAAGAAATTTTGCTCTCTATATTACCCCAAGAATAGACCCCAAGATGGGAGATTATACATTTGAAGAAATAATCAAATCAGTATATTACCAAATGGGCGCAGATCTCACATCAAAAAAAATGGCAACCAGAATAACAACTAATGTTAAAGCAGAAAAAACTTGGTTAGTAAAAATCTTACCTCTATTTATTAAAAATTTTGCCATGAAATCAATATATGATATGGTAGGAGAAAAAAAATCATGTTTAAATATTTCTAATTTAGGTAAAGTTACAGTCCCTTTAGAAATGGAGAAATATATTGATCGTTTTGATTTTCTACTAGGCATTCAAGCAGTGCTAACAAATAACTGCTCAGTAGTATCATTTAAAAACCAACTAGTGATTAATTTTGTAAGAAATATAAAAGAGCCAAAATTAGAATACTATTTCTTTAGTTATTTAAAGAACTTAGGATTAAATATTAAAATAGAAAGTAACCAGAGGTGATCTCATGCCATATTGTGTTAATTGTGGAGTTGAGCTAAATGCTAGTGAAAAGAAATGCCCACTTTGCGAGACAAAAGTATACCATCCTGATTTGCCATCGCTAGATGGTAAAACCCCTTATCCACCATATGTTAAAGAACACGAACCTGTTGTTAATAAAACTGGTACTATATTTATCTTTACGGTTTTATATTTAACACTAATCATTACTTTAATTATTACAAATTTAAATACTGCTCCTCATTTAAGTTGGGCAAGGTATCCAGTTGGAGGACTAACTCTTCTATATTTAATCTTTGTTCTTCCGCTTTGGTTTAAAAAACCTAAAAAAATAATATTTATAGGAATCGATTTTATTGGGATTGCTTTATATTTACTATGGATGAACTCATTTCTTGGAGGTTCTTGGTTTTTAACATTTGCTTTGCCAGCAACAGCTGGACTAGCATTAATTGTCATAACTATAGTTGCTTTACTTAAATACTTGAAAAAAAGGAAATTGTTTATACTTGGAGGAGCAATTATAGCTTTTGGTGGCTATATTGTTCTAATAGAATACTTAATTAACGTTACTTTTAAAGATACAAATAAATTCTTGTGGGCATTATATCCACTAATATTTTGTTTTATGTTAGGAATAGCCTTAATTTTTATTGGGTTTCATAAACCCCTAAGAGATGCTTTAGAGAAAAAATTCTTTGTATAATAAAAACGGTTCAAATGAACCGTTTTTTTATATATTATATTATTCAAAAAATCTTAATAATAATGGAGTAACTTGAATTAAAACTGGTGCAATAATTAAAGCAATTATTGACATTAATTTAATTAAAATATCCATTGCAGGTCCTGCTGTATCTTTAAATGGGTCACCTACAGTATCTCCAGTAACAGCAGCTTTATGTGTTTCTGAACCTTTTCCGCCATATAATCCTGATTCAATTAATTTTTTAGCATTATCCCAAGCTCCCCCAGCGTTTGCCATAAAAACAGCTAGCATAGATGCAGAAGCTAGACTACCCACAAGTAATCCTCCAAGTGCTTCCGCTCCAAATAAGAAACCTATCGCAATTGGTGAAAGTACGGCAATTAATCCCGGTAAAATCATTTCTCTTAATGCTGCAGTTGTAGAAATTTCTACACACTTAGCATAATCAGGTTTTGAAGTTCCAAGCATAATGCCAGGATCATCTGCAAATTGTCTTCTTACTTCTTCAATCATTTTGTTTGCTGCTTTACCTACCGAATTAATTGTTAGTGAAGTAAACAAATACGGAAGCATAGCACCAAGTAATACACCTATTATAGTCAAAGGATTAATTACATTAATAACTGTTGTATTCACACCATTAACTAAAATTTCTAAATCAGCAGCATGAGCATAAGCAACAAATAATGCAAGACTTGTAAGTGTAGCTGAACCTATGCAAAATCCTTTACCAATAGCAGCTGTTGTATTGCCAACAGAATCTAATTTATCTGTAATTTTTCTTACATGGGAATCTAGATTTGCCATTTCAGCAATTCCACCAGCATTATCAGCAATTGGTCCATAAGCATCAACCGAAACTGTTATACCAACAGTTGAAAGCATTCCAACTGCAGCAAGTCCTATTCCATACATTCCATTAAATATAAATGCAAAAGCAACTCCAACCATTAAAACAATTATTGTTAATGCAGTTGATCTCATTCCAAGTCCAAAACCTGAAATAATATTTGTGGCATGACCAGTTTGAGATTGATGTGCTATTTCTTTTACACTTTTTGAAGTATCTGATGTATATAATTCAGCAATTTGCCCAATCAAAATACCAACAATAATCCCTACAGCAATAGCAAAAAAAGGATTAACAGACTTTAAATAAACTAAGCTTAAAACAAGCGAGCCAGCAAGAACTATTGCTGCTGCAATATATGTAGATATACGTAATGTTCTTTGAGGATTTTTCCACTCTTTTAATCTAATAATAATTACACTAATAACAGCAGCTAATACCCCAATAGCAGCTATTAATAATGGGAAGATCGCAGCTTTTTCTGTAAACACTTCTCCACCAATAACAACACCCGCAATACCAATGGAAATAGCCGATATAATAGAACCAGCATAAGATTCAGTTAAATCTGACCCCATTCCAGCAATGTCTCCAACATTATCGCCAACGTTATCAGCAATAACAGCAGGGTTTCTCGGATCATCTTCTGGAATTCCCGCTTCTACTTTTCCTACTAAATCAGCTCCAACATCTGCAGCTTTAGTGTAAATTCCTCCACCAACTCTTGCAAATAAAGCAACAAAAGAAGCACCTAATCCATAACCAACAACTACTTGAGCTGCAGTTTGGAAACTTCCTGATATTTTATAAAATAAAAAGAATAATCCAGAAAGTCCTAATAATCCAAATCCAACAACAGCTAAACCAACAACGGCTCCACCAGTAAATGCAGCTTTTAAAGATTTGCCCATTCCTCCAGTATTTGCAGCAGATGCAGTTAAACCATTAGATTTAATTCCAGATAACATTCCTAAAAATCCAGTCAAAGCAGAAAACAATGCACCAACCAAAAAACAGATAGCAGCATTAAATCCAATTCCTTCAGCGGTTTTTAATGCTGGAATGAATCCAAGTGCAGTTAGGAGTATCGCTATTCCTATAATAAATAACAATATAATAGTATACTCTCTTTTTAAAAACGCAAATGTTCCTTCTTTAATATATGAAGCAATTTCTTCAATCTTAGGATGATTCACCTTTGCTTTTTTAATTTTCATAAGCAAAATAACAGCATACCCAATACTAATTAGGGTAGCACCAATAATTAAAATCAATAATAAATCGTTTCCCATCATGCATCTCCTTTTACAACAAATTATAATTATTATACTACATTACTAATACAATATCAACATTATAAAAGAAATTTCTTTTAGTTTCGGTCATTCATAAACAACACAACTTCATATCATAAATATTTAATAC
>DUUA01000105.1 GCA_012841765.1 Acholeplasmataceae bacterium | reverse complement strand
GAAAATAAAGATTACTAATAAAGGGTAAATATAGAAAGGGATCACACCAAACCCTTTCGTAAGTTTACTCCATAACCCATTATGTGTAAGAAAACTAACAATAAATCCAAATATAAAGAAGCATAAAGCTACTAATCCGACACGTTTTAATTTCTTCATTTGTTTTCTCCTAACTTTTTTCGCTTTTGCACTTGACATATAAATATATATTTGTTAATATATTATATGGTCGTGGGCGTCGTATAATGGCTATTACACGTGCTTGCCAAGCATGAGACGGGGGTTCAATTCCCCTCGCCCGCTCCAACTTAATTTTATCGGCTTAATAGAGCCTTTTTTTATTTTTATAGACCAATTCAATATTACTTATATTATATCATTATGTTTTAAAGAAATACCCTATCTAATAAAATTATTTAATTTTGTTAGATAGGGTATTTTATTTTAATATATTCACATTTTACGAGTATAAAATATTATTCTCTTCACGCATTAATTTAACTGTATATGCAATTATAAACACATATATTATTGTATTAACAATGATATTAATTTGTCTTTGATTTGATAAATTGCCTCCTAGTAAATACGCAAAATGGACCGTTTCTACAATTCTACCAATGTAAATCATCAATACTACAGGCAACGTCATCTTAGCACCACTAGTAAATAAAGCTGCAATCATTATCAAAGAAAACAATAATACATGTGATAATGATTCTAATAAATATAAGTTAACTAAAACAATTATTAATAGAAATAATATGTTACTTTTTATCCTTGGGATAAAAGTTCTAATTTCGTTATTATGAGCAATCATTTTAAGGATTGTGTAAATACTCATTGCTGCTCCAATTGTTATAATTAAAAAATCTGAAAATCCAAATGAACCAACAGAAAAAATCATTTGATAAAACTCTCTGATGTATGGTTCTAATAATCCAATAAATAAAATTAAATGCGCAACAAACGAAAGTTTGTTTTTCTCATAGTACAACGCAAAGCCACCAAAAATTATAATTGGCGCTAATAAAAATATTATATCTATGCGCAGTCCGTATGCATCTAAATAATTGAAGAAATTATATATTAAGTTAACTAAAATAATTCCAACCATTATAATTAAACTCGTTTGATTGTTTTTATGCTCTCTAAGGGTAGCAAATATACTTTTCCTATTATTCATGTCTATCTCACTCCTATTGATTGAATGTTGGATATTGATTATGGAAATCAATTTTTAACTGTAGAAATAATTCTAACTCATTAAGAATTTGAAAAAGCATAGCTCTTACTTCAAATTCTTCGCGGCTCTTTGGAAGTTCTGTTTCAATAAAATATTTTCTTAAACTTTCTAACTCAAGTTTTAAATTACTTGCTCGATCATCAAAATCAATGTTTTGGCTAAGTTTTTTTAAAAACTTTGCAACAATATCTTTATATGGATGATCGTTTTTTATCAAACCAAGGTGTTTATTAATTAATTCTAATGTTTCAAGTTGGGTATTTCTCATATACAAATAAGTAATATATCGATGATCATTTTTTATTAAGACATCACGATCAACCATTTCTGCTTCTAACATTATTTTTTTAAAATTTTCTTTTGATTCTAAAATTGATACATTTTTCTCATTTTTCTCTAAGTTTAAAACAATATTATTTAATTCATATGCAATAATCTTATCAACACGTTTTAAATCATATCTTACTTTTTTAAAACTATATTGCGGATATATCATATTAACAATAAAAGCCGTTCCTACAGCAATTAAAAGTAATAATGTTTCTTCTAATACAAAACTTGCAGTTATTTGTGGAACTAACATAAAGTGGGTAACTATTACTACACTTGGAACAATACCTTCTTGAATTTTAAACAGCCATGATATTACTGTAAAAATAATTAAGAAAACTGCAAAAACTATAAAACTATTGTTTAATACGATAAATAGTAAAGTTGCGAGAAGAATTGCAAAAACACCACTAATCAATCTTTTTATAGCAATAATAATAAAATCTGTTTTAGTCCATTGAATTGATAAAACGGCAATCGCAGCTGCCGTTGTATAGTATTCAATACCTAAAACATATGCAATAAATAATGCGATAATTCCTGCTAAGGTCATTTTTAATGAAATATGAAGAACTTGTTTAATCATTTCTTATACTTCCTTTTTTTAGTGCTTTCCTTTGAAATATTTAAATATCTGTTTATATATTCTTCATTAAATGGCGCTTCCTTACTTTCAATTCGTTTAATCAACTTTTCTAATTCGTCTTCAATTATTGTTTGAATTTCCGACGGATAATTCATTAGTTTTTTATGGTATTCAAATTCATTTTGATCTAATATTTTATATGTGCCATCAGGAAAAACTTTAACATCTAAATCGTAATCTATATATTTAATAGCTTCGCCATCATATAAATAAGGACTTGCCATATTACAATAATAATAAATGCCATCTTTTTTCAACATAACTATTACGTTAAACCATAAATCATCGTAAAAATAGCATAAAGCTGGTTCACGCGTAAACCATGTTCTACCTGTATCTTCAATTACTCTTGTTTTAGTATGTGCAGTAACAATCATATTGTCAAAACATTCAATAATTGTTGTGTTTTTCCAAACACGGTGTACCATTTCATTATGTTTATAGCTTTGTATGCTTGTCTGCAATCCTTTTGATAGTTTCATAAATAACACCTCAAATGTTGTTTTTATTATAACACTTAATATTGGTTTTTAAAAGTTTTGAGGTTCAAAAAAAAGTTTAACTTTGATTAGTTAAACTTTTCATATTTAAATATTACTTTTTACTTGACTTAACAATTGCATAAATTACTGCAGCTGGCCAAAAGACGAAAAGTAAAATAATTAATATACATACATTTATACCTTCATCATTGCTTTCTGTTGAATAATTACTTTGATATGTTGATTCACTTCTTGGTTGAGTATTAAAAAATGGAATTTCTGCTTTCTTTTTAAAACTTGGGTTTGAAGAACCACAGTATGGACAAACTTCATCAGTTGCTTTAAATTTATAGCCACATGATGAACAATTAGAGTTATTCATCTTCTTCCTCATTTCTAGCATTAGCTCCAATGAAGTTATTATTATCATCATAATAACTTTTACTTTCTGCTGGTTTTGTTATCTTACCTTCAAATTCAGGCATTTTCTCTTTAATCCTTTTATTACTTTCTATTAATAAGAAGAATATCCCAATATAGCCTAATAAAGCGATTGCTAAGATAATACTTGGAAATAAAATCTTTGTAGGATCTTTATCCTCAAGTAATAATAGACGAATAAATAATGGTATAAACTGCCAAATAACTGTCAATCTAACTAAAATTAGAATGTTAGCAATTTCAACTTTTTTGTAAATGAAATATCCAATAAAAGCAAGTGTCATTAAACTAAAACCCTTGGCAAGCCAATATATAATTTGTGGGATAGTATCACTGTGAACTTTATATGAAACATTAAAAATGAAAAATAATGCAATTGATACTAATGCTACAATTAGCAACATTATACTTGGTAATATATTTCTTTTCATATGTGAATTCCTCCTTATTTATTAACTGCTGTCCCACAACTTGGGCAAAAGTTAGCAGTTGCTTTTAATTCTTTTTGACAATTTGAACATTCTATCGTTTGTTTTGTTCCACAATCAGAACAAAACTTTTGTCCTGATTTTAACTCTTTATTACACTTAATACAATTTGATTTATTTTCTTTAATGCTTTCATTAGTAATGTTGGCTGCTTCTTTTGCGATACCGAAACCAGCACCTATACCTAATCCTGCCGAAGCCATACCACCTGCTCCACCTTCATTTGATGCTGCTTGGTCTAAAACATCATAACCTCTAGATGTACGGTAGCGTTCTTCACCTAAGATATTAAATTCAGCATTTCTATTTAGGAATTCATTAATTTTATCTAAGTCACCTTCAGGAATATTAATACTTTCATAATAAAAGTTTACCAATTCCATTCCATATTTTTCAAAGTCAGGCTTTAGTTTTTCTAATGATTCTTGCGATAGTTCTTCTAAATAGATATTAATATCTAATATGCTTATTTCTTTATTAGTTATTTGTCGTGCTAATAGTGTTTTAATTCTTGTATTAATAATTGATCTAAATAAATTATTAATACTATCAAATCCTAGTGCTTGATTGTTTTTGAGTGCTCCAATTAACTCTGTAATTAGAAAACCATAATTTTTAATTCTTAATGCATATTGAGCACGAGCCCTAACATTTATTTTCACTTTAAATTTGGGATCTAATAATTGAATGGGGTCTTTTGTTCCCCATAACATATCTAATTTTAATGTTCTATTAACAAAATAGACATCCATCATAAATGGTTGTTTGCCACTATAAATTTCTTTTTGTAAATTATTTATAAATGGTAAATTAACATTAGTTAATTCATATGTCCCATTTTCAAAAACACCTTCTACTTTGCCGCCAAAAATTACTACTGCAACTTGACCAGGTCTAACAACTAATTTAGATTTAGTGTTAAATTCATTTTCACTATGTTTATAGACAAGCCATTTTTTCCCTGAAACTCCATTAAAATCAATTACATTTAATACTGACATACTTACTCCTCCTAAAATATCATTTTATATATAGTAATAATTATATGAATTATTGTAACTGCAATTCCATAACCACCTAAAAGACCTGTAATTAATCTTTTAATATTATTTGATTTATAATTAGTAAGCTTTTGGATGGTACCATCTAAAATTAATGGTATTGCTAAAAGAATTGTGTAAAAACCAAAGTGTAGATTAAAATAATAAAATATTGGTACAATAAATATTTGACTTATGAAAATACCGGTACATCTTGCACATAAAAAAAATTGTTTACCTTTAATTTTAAAAGATCTAGATGCCATTTGATGGCAACCACACGCTTTACCAAAGTTCATTAGAAATGTATTTTTATTTTCCATATCTTTTTCTTTCATAATATCACTTATTTGTCCTTATATATTTAATTATACCTCAATAATATCATTATTTAAAAAAATATTTCTATTTACAATGAAAAAAGGCTTGATACAATTGTATCAAGCCTATTCTATCAATTTGGGTTGTGTAACCTATTTTAATACAATTGCACACCCTACAACTATTTTTACGCACCCCTATAAAATGCCTATATTAAGCGATTTATGTTTTGATAACTAGCAAAGGTGAAGACTCTCTTAATGGGAGTCTGTTTTTTTGAGATGTTCTAATATCAGATCTAATAACACACCAATATCAATCAGGTGAATCAAT
>DUUA01000104.1 GCA_012841765.1 Acholeplasmataceae bacterium | reverse complement strand
AGAAAAAAAGTTTTAAAGTAGAAACTAAAAGAGGAGATAAGTCTTTTCCTTTAACTTCAATTGAGATTTCTCAACAAGTTGCGACTTTAATTTTAAAATCACTAAATGATTTGATTGTTGACGTTCATAATCCTGAATTTTTACTTAGTGTTGATTTAAGAAAAGAAGGCACATATGTATTTTTAGATCATTTATTAGGAATGCAAGGATTTCCAGCTGGTACAGGTGGAAAAGGATTGTTAATGATTAGTGGGGGAATTGATAGTCCTGTTTCTGGCTATCTAGCATTAAAAAAAGGACTTAAACTTAAAGCCATTCACTTTTATTCACCGCCCTATACTTCAGAGCTGGCTTTACAAAAAGTAATTGAGTTAGCTGAGCTACTTTCTAATTATACAGAAAAGGGGAATATGGAATTGTTAATAGTTCCTTTTACTGATATTCAGCTAAAAATACAAGAAAAAGCAGATCCTGAATATTTAATAACTTTGATGAGAAGAGCAATGTATAAAATTGCTTCTATCGTTTGTAAGCGTGAAAGAATAGAAGCGATTATCAATGGAGAAAGCATCGGACAAGTTGCCAGCCAAACTATTGAGAATATGTTTGTTATTAATGAAGTAACAAACATTCCTATTCTTAGACCATTAATTGCTAGTGAAAAAAATGATATTATTAAAATTAGCAAAAAAATTAAAGCTTTTGATATTTCTATTAGACCATATGAGGATTGTTGCACAGTTTTTGTTCCAGTTCATCCAATTATTAAACCAAAACTTAAGGATGTAATTAAAGAAGAAAATGTTGCTGAACTTGATATTTTAATAGAAGAGGCAATTAAAAAAATTGAAAGAATTAATTTAAATTCTTTTGAAAAGTATAATGTAATGTTTAAAAAATCAGATAAATATGATATATAGGGAGAATAATCATGGAAGATAAAAAGTTGCAAGTAAACGAAGAACAAATTGAAGTAACTGAACAAGATTTGCTTCAAGAACAAATATATGAAAAATCATTAAGAATGCAAGAACTAGAAGCTTTAATAGAACAAAATGAATATTATAACGAAGATATGCTTGAAGAAAAAGCTATTGATGAACTTTTGATTTCTCTAAAGAAAGAATATAAAACTGTAAAATCAGAAATTAAAATTTTGAAAAAGAAAACACAAACAAGTTTTTTTGATAAAGTTCCTATATGGCTTTATCTATATGGTTTAGTGTTTACAATTATGGGCTTTGCTCCAGTTATGAAAAAATTTACAGAATTTTTAGCGCCAACAGCAATTAAAGTTTTAGGTGAATTTTTATATACATGGTTTGGAACTTTTTTATATTTGTATTTGCCAACTATCATATTATTGCTAATTACTGTAATTATCTTTGTAATATTTTATAAAAAAGAAGTCATTAGAAAGGCTATGTATATAGTTTTAGGGATTCATTCTATTAATGCAATTATTACTATAATTAGTCTGATTGATGTATTTAAAAGATTAAGAGGATAAGTGGGAATAATATGAAAAAGATAACTTCAGTAAATAATGAATATATAAAAAAAATAGCTTCTTTGAAATTAAAAAAATACCGAGAAGAATACCGTCTATTTTTTGTTGAAGGTTATCATTTAGTTAAGGAAGCAAGGAAAGCAAATATATTGATGGAAGTTTTAATTGTTGATGAAAAAGACTATTTAGAAGGTTTTAATAATTTGTTAGTAACTGAGGAAATTATTAAAAAAATAGCTAATACTGTTTCACCACAAAATATTATTGGAATATGTAAAATAGAAGAAGAAAAATTTGAATTTGGTGAAAAGATTTTGGTTCTAGATGATCTTCAAGATCCTGGGAATCTAGGTACATTAGTAAGAACAGCTCTAGGTTTTGGTTTTACTAATATTATTTTAAGTACTAATTCGATAGATATCTATAATGATAAGTTTTTAAGAGCTACTCAAGGTGCTTTTTTTAAGACAAATATCATTACTGGAAACTTAGAAGAGTGGATTTTAAAACTAAAAGAAAAAGGTTATTATGTAATAGGTACAGGACTTATAAATTCAAAAGACATTGAAGATGTTGGTTTTCCTAAAAATATTGTTTTAATTTTGGGAAATGAAGGTAGTGGAATTAAAAAAGAAATTTTAAATATCTGCGATGTAGTTGCTAAAATAAGTATTAATGAGGACTTAGAAAGTCTAAATGTGATGGTTGCTGGTGGCATTTTAATGTACATGATAGCTTCTAAAACTAAATTTTAAATGAGCAGGTAGTGTTTAGCTATTTTATTTTTAATAAGAAATCAATGATTTGACATTTTTTTATTATTTTGATATAATAATTAGGTGATGATGTTAATTAAAGGAGTGAGTTTCTCACTCCTTTAATTAATGAAAAAGGGAAAATTATGAAAATAACAAACGAAATTAAATTAATGTGTGAAGCAGAAGCACAAAAATTAGGGCTTAATATTTTAGAAATAGAATTTGTTAACGAACATGGAATGAAGATATTAAGAGTAACAGCTGATAGGCCAGGCGAAGGTTTAAGTGTAGATGATTCTACTTTATTAAATCAACAAATAAGTGATAATTTGGATAATATGGAAATTGATGAAGAAAATTATTATTTAGAAGTATCTTCTCCAGGAATAGAAAGACATTTAAAAACAAGTGAAGAAATGTGTGCAGCTATTAATGAATACATATGTGTAAAGACATATCAAAAAATAGATGGAATTAAAGAATTTTATGGATATTTAAAGAATATTGATGAAAATGATTTAACTATTGAAGTAAATATAAAAGGAAAATCACGTATGTTGATTATTCCTGTAAGTCAGATTAGTCTTGTGAGACTAGCTGTAAAATTTTAGGAGGGATATAATGATCAGCAAGAATTTTTTTGAATCTTTAGAAGCTGTTGCATTTGAGCGTGGTCTAGATATAGAAGACGTTTTAAATAAAGTAGAGATTGCAATGGGAGTTGCGTCTAGAGATAACGGTTTTAAAGGAGAAATAAAAATTGATTTTGAAACAGAAAAAAATAAATTAAGAGTATTTGAATATTTATATGTTGTTGAAGAAATCGATGAAGAAGGAAGTAAAGGACAAATAACACTTGAGGATGCTTTAGAAGTTAAAGATAAAACTAAAGTTGGTGCAGTTATTAAAACAGAAATTAATATTTCTAGTTTTGGAAGAAAATCTGCAAGTAAGTTTAAACAAACTTTTATGAGTGGATTAAAAGAATTAGTAAGAGAAGAAGCTTATAATTTCTTTATTGATAAAGTTGGGGAAATAATTAATGCTACTGTCACTAATAATAATAATGGTTTTATTACTTTTGATATTGGTAAAAATAATTTAGCTCATATGCCTGAAACTGAAGGTATTCCTGGTGAAATGTATAATCCTGGAGATACTAAGAAGGTATACATTACTAAAGTAGAAAAGACTACTAAAGGACCAAAAGTATTTATTACTAGAAAAAATAAAGAAATTGTTAAAAGATTATTTGAATTAAATGTTCCCGAAATTGCTAATGGAACGATTGAAATAATGGGAATCAGTAGAGATCCAGGGAATCGTTCTAAAGTTGGTGTTTTAAGTTTAGATCCAAATGTTGATGCAAAAGGGGCTTGTGTTGGTAATGCAGGTTTACGTGTTAAAAGTATCAATGCGGTTTTAAATGATGAAAAGATAGATATCTTTTCATGGAAAGACACACCAGAAGAGTTAATAGCTGAGGCTTTATTACCTGCTCAAGTGTTGAGCGTAATAGCCGATGACAAAACCAATAGTGCTGTTGTTATTGTTCGTGATGAACAATATTCGCTGGCTATTGGTAAGAGTGGACAAAATGCAAGACTTGCAGCTTATGCTATTGGTTGGAAAATTGATATTAAAAAACTTACTGATGCGAAAGCGGAGGGTATTAATTTCACATATAATATTGGAAAATAAGGAGAAAATTTATGCCAAAAGTCAAAAAAGAACCTTTGAGAAAATGTTTAGTTACCAATACACAACATCCTAAAAAAGATTTATTCAGAATTGTAAGAACTCCTGAAGGAAATGTTGTTGTGGATTTAAAAGGTAAACTCAATGGAAGAGGTGCTTATATTTCTAAGTCAATTGAAGCAATCAAAATTGCTAGGACTAAAAAAGTTTTAGATAGACAATTAGAAGTAAAAATTTCCGAAGAAATATATGAGGAAATGATTGGCTTGTTGGGTGATAATATTGAAAAATAAAGAAAATATATTAAATGTTTTAGGGCTATCTTACCGAGCAAGAAAACTTGTAACTGGTTATGATCCTGTTTTGCGGGTTTTAAGGGCAAACAAAGTTGATCTTGTCTTTATAGCAAGTGATGCTTCAGATAGAACAAAAGATACTTTTAGTAAAAAATGTTTTTTTTATAATGTTCCAGTCAATTATAGTTTTAATTGTGATGAGTTGTCAAATTCTCTCGGGAAGAAACTTGTTAAAATTGTTGCTGTTTGCGATAAAGGATTTTATAGTGTGATAAATAAACTGATTGAGGTGAATTAAATGAAAATTAAAGATATATTAGAAGCTTTGGGTGAAGATGTTAAAGATGAGTTATATGAGGATTTAAGTAATGTTGGGTTTACAAACTTAACTTTAGAAACAGATATTCCTCAAAAAACTGTCAAAAAACTAGAAAAAAAATATGGTAAAGAAATCAAAGTTTCTTCAAAAAGAAAAACAGCAAAAAAGGAAACGCCGATTGAAAAACCAGCTCCTGTTGTTACAGCAGAAGAGAAGGTTAAAAAGGTCGAAGAAATTAAAAAAGAAGAACCTAAAAAGGTAGTTGTTAAGAAAGAGCAACCTAAAAATGTTGAAGTTAAAAAACAAGAGAAACCTAAAGAAGAAAAAAAGGTAGAAATTGAAAAACCGAAACAAGAAAAAAAAGCTGTAGAGGATTTAGAACTTTCTAGAGTTTATGATGATAAATATGATGACTATGAAGAAGAACCAAAAGTTTATAGTCGTTTAAAAAATATAAAAAAATCAAAGAAAAAAGGCGGGAGACAATCAAACATTGGACAAGGTTCTAGTGATGATACAAATGTTTTGTTATATTCGCCGGGAATGACAGTTGCTCAAATTGCTGATGGTTTAGAAATTAGCGTTGGGGAAATTGTTAAAAAACTAGTTATGTTAGGTTTTATGGTTAATGCAAGTCAAGCAATTGATAAAGACATTGTTGAATTATTAGCTGAAGATGCTGGTTTTACTTTAAAAGAAAAAGTTATTGAAGATATAACAAAGTTTGAAGAAATAAAAATTGAAGATAAAGAGGAAGACTTACAACCAAGATCACCAATTGTCACTATTATGGGACATGTTGATCATGGTAAAACTACTCTTTTAGATACTCTTAGAGATTCTCAAGTTACTGCTGGAGAAGCAGGTGGAATTACGCAACACATTGGAGCTTACCAAGTAGAAAAAAACGGCAAGAAAATTACTTTTATTGATACTCCAGGACATGCTGCTTTTACTGAAATGAGATCAAGAGGTGCTGAAGTTACTGATATTGTTATTTTAGTTGTTGCTGCTGATGATGGTGTTATGCCACAAACAAAAGAAGCAATTGACCATGCTCATTCAGCAAAAGTACCTATCATTGTGGCTATTAATAAAATGGATAAACCACAAGCTGATGCTGAGAGGGTAAAACAAGAATTAAGCAAATATGATCTTGTTCCTGAAGAATGGGGTGGAACTACAGTATATGTTCCGATTTCAGCATTAAAAGGTACAGGTATATCTGAGTTGTTAGAAATGATTATTTTAACATCTGAACTATTAGAGTTAAAAGCTAATCCTGATAGACTTGGTGTTGGAACAGTTATTGAAGCAAAACTTGATAAAGGTAAAGGACCTGTTGCAACACTTTTAATCAAAAATGGAACAGTAAAAGTTGGGGACCCAATTGTTGTTGGAACTATTTACGGTAAAGTTAGAGCAATGTCAGATGAGTTAAATAAATCGTTAGAGCAAGCTGGACCATCAAAAGCTGTAGAAATTACAGGACTTAGCGATGTTCCTTTAGCTGGTGATCATTTTATGATATTTGAGGATGAAAAAACTGCAAAATTAATTGCAGAAGAGCGAGCACAACGTCAATTTAATATTGATAAAGGTGTAGGTAAACCTATTTCTCTTGCTAGTATGTTTGATAATTTAGATGATTCTCAAAAAGATCTTAATATTATAATTAAAGGTGATGTTCAAGGCTCAATTGAAGCATTGAAAAATTCTTTAGAACAATTAGACGTTGAAGGAATCAAAATTAATGTTGTTAGAGCAAGTGTTGGTTCAGTTACTGAGACAGATATATCTCTTGCAATAGCTTCAAAATCAATTATTCTTGGATTTAATGTGAGACCAAGAGCACAAATATTAGATTACGCAAAAGAACAAAATATAGAAGTAAGACTATATAATATAATTTATAAAGTCTTAGAAGATATCAAAGCAGCTATGACTGGTATGCTTGATCCAATTTTTGAAGAAAAAGTTACTGGTGAAGCTGAAGTTAGAAGTATTTTCAAAGCTTCCAAATTTGGAACTATAGCTGGTTGTTATGTAACTAATGGTATTTTAACTCGTAATGATTTAATTAGATTAATTCGTGACGGGATTGTAATATATGAAGGAAAAACTAGTTCTTTAAAGAGATTTAAAGATGATGTTAAGGAAGTTCATAAGAATTTTGAATGTGGACTTACGATTGAAAACTTTAATGATATCAAAGAAAATGATATTATTGAGGCATATAAAATGATTGAAATAAAGAGAGTGTAAAATATGGGATTTAAACAAGAAAGAATGGAAAATGCCATTCATAGAGAAGTTGGACGTATTTTATTTGAAGAAGTAAAAGACGAAAGATTAAGATTTGTGACTATCACTACTGTAAGATTAACTACAGATCTTTCCCTTGCAACAATTTATTATAGAGTTATTGGTTCTGATGAACAAATTTCTTCAACAAAAGAAAATCTTTTAGAAGCAAAAGGTTTCATTAGAAAAATGCTTTCTAATGTTTTAAAAGTAAAAAGAGTTCCTGATTTAATTTTTAAATATGATGAATCAATAGAGTATGGAGAAAGAATAGATAAAATAATAGAAGATATTAATGAAAAGAAATAATAGGTGAACTATTGTGAAGTTTAAAGATAAACTTGATAATTTACCAAAGAGTCCCGGTTGTTATTTAATGAAAAATGAATTTGGAGATGTTATCTATGTAGGTAAGGCTAAGAACTTATATAATCGTTTGCGGTCTTATTTTACAGGAAGTCATGATTCTAAAACAACAAAGTTAGTAAGTAATATTAACGATTTTGAATATATCATTACCGCTAATGAAACTGAAGCTTTTGTTTTAGAACTTAATTTAATTAAAAAACATGACCCCAAATATAACATTAGTTTGACTGATGACAAAAGATATCCATATATTTTATTAACGGATGAAAAAAATCCTCGTATTTTATATACAAGAGATTTGAATAAAAAAGGAAAATATTTTGGTCCATATCCTAATGCTAGATCGGCTAGGGAAACAGTTAATTTATTAAACAAATTATTTCCTTTAAGAAAATGTTATTTTCTGCCTAAAAAGCCTTGTTTGTATTATCATTTAGGACAATGTTTAGCTCCTTGTATTAAAGAAATAAGAGAAGAAGAATATTTAGAATTAAAACATAAGATTGTAAAAATATTAAATGGAAACATAAAAACTGAAATTAATTTATTAACAAATAAAATGATTTCAGCAAGTGAAAAGTTAGAATACGAAAAAGCTTTAGAATATAAAAACATGATTAATGATATGGAAACTTTAACTGTTAAACAAAACATGGAATCTAATATTGCTAATGCAGATATTTTTGGATATTATCTTCAAGATGGTTATATAAGTATTCAAGTTTTTCATATTAGAAATAATAAAATGGTTGAAAGAAATGGATTCTTATTTGAAGTCTTTGACAATTTTGAAAATACATTTTTAGAGTTTATTGAAAAGTTTTATTTTATTAATAATAATCCTCTTCCACGACTTATTCTAATTCCTGAAATTGAATTAAAAGATTATTTAAATACAATTATTAATAAAGTCTTTATACCAAAACGGGGACAAAAAAAAGAATTAGTCCAATTAGTATGTAATAATGCTAAAGATAGATTAGAACTATTACTAAGAAAAGAAGAACAAGAATATAATAGAACAATTAAAGCTACTGAAAATCTTGCAAAGTTATTAAATATTAAAGATGCTATTATAATTGAAGCTTTTGATAATTCAAATATTTTAGGAACTAGCGCAGTTAGTGCTATGGTTTATTTTAAATATGGAAAACCTATAAAAGAAAATTACCGAAAATACAAAGTTAAAACAGTAAAAACAGCCAATGATGTGGCAACAATGCATGAAGTTGTAAAAAGACGATATAAAATGTTAAAAGAAGAAGGTTTAGGCTATCCTGATTTAATTATTGTTGACGGAGCAAAAGCACAAGTTAATGCAGCATTGAAAGCACTTGAGGAACTGGATGTTAAAATTCCAGTTTTGGGACTTGTAAAAAATGCTTTGCATAAAACTGATGCTCTTTGGTTTGAAGATAAAGAAATTAAGATAAGTAAAAGAAGCGATGTATTCTTTCTTCTTGAAAGAATACAAGATGAAGTTCATCGTTTTGCTATATCTTTTTTCAGAAAAACACAGAGAACTAATATGTTAGTATCTAAATTAGATGGTATCAAAGGATTAGGCCCTGTAAAGAAAAATGCAATATTAAAAATTATTGGCGATGATGATTTCATTGAGAAAATCAATGATCTTTATTTAACCGATATTCAAAAGGAAGAAGTTATAAGATTATATGAAGAGTAGGAATGTTATGGAAATTAGAGGGAAAATTATAGAAACTTTTCCGAGTGAAAGATTGGTAAAAATAAAAAACAGGAAAAGAATATACTATGTATATTTAACACGTAAATTTTTTCGTGATTTCGGCCCTTATTTTTATGAATATCCTTACGTTATAATTGAAGTTGGCCAAATAAAAAAGATTCATCATGGGTTTTCTTGTTTTGAATTAACGGCTTTTAAGAAAGTAACTCAGTTTATTTCCCGTTCTAGAAAAGTTTTTTTCGATATTGATAAAATTAGAGAAAGTATTAAGACAATTGTTAATAAAGATAGTAATTTAATATTTTTAGATTTAGAATTTTCTCTTCCTTCTTATAATCCTAAAAAAAGAACTCCTGCTGAGATTATCCAATATGGCTTAGTGCTTACTGATAGTTTTGGGAATGTCATAACTGCTTCAAAGAATTTGGTAAAACCAAATAAATTTTATTCTCTTAATAAAAAAACTTTAAGGTTTCTTAATAGAGATATATATGATTTTGAAGAAGCAGTTGACTATATTGAGTTTTATCAAATATTAGAAAAGTTAATTAAAGAATATGATGCAAAGATTATTGCTTGGGGAAGAAATGATATTATTACTATGGAAAAATCATTTAAGATAAACCGTCTATATCCTTTAGAATTAAAAGAAAGATATATAAATATCATGCAATTAATGAAAACATATTATAATTTAAAGAATGATTTAGGTTTATTTGATACTTATCAAATGATGGTTAGTGGAAATATAGATTCTCAAACTCATGATGCTTATGAAGATGCTGTTGTAATGATGGATATATTCTTTGAATTTAAAAAATTAATTAATGAATAAAAAAAAGGAATTTTAATTCCTTTTTTTGTATATCGTAATATTAAAATCAAATGTAAGTTTTAATGAGTCAATTTCAAAAAGCCTTTCTTTGCTAGTTTCTTTTGTCTTGTAAAAGTATGGGGTCATTGTAAAAAGGTTGATTAGGTCGGCATTTTGAAGGGTTATTTGATACTTTAATACCTTGTTATCGATTAGTTCAAAGAGATTTGAATTAATAAATTTTGTACTGTTTAAATAAGGTTTTTGATATAGAATTTCTTTTATTTCGTATAAATGTTTTTCGCCAGGGGTAATATTTATAAAATAACCTTGTTGTAAAAGAAGGCGATTATACTCTTCTAAATTATATGGAGAAAAAACATTGTAAATTAATTGAATAGAATTATCTTTTATTGGAATATTTGTAATACTTGCAATAATAAGTTTTAAATCTGTGGTGCTTTTAGCACCTTTTTTTATGGCATTTTTAGATATATCAAAGCCTAAATAATTAAATTTTATTTTTTCTTTTAAAGCATTTAAATAATATGCTGTTCCACATCCTGAATCTAAAATAAAAGATTCATCTTTTAAATTAAGCGAAGCAACAGTTTTTATTAATTCTTCAGCTAAAATTTTATAATAATCTTTTTTTAAAAAATTATCTCTGGCCCTAACTTGAACGGCATTATCACCAGAATTCATCTTTTTTTGATTAGCTAAGAGTAAGTTTACATAGCCTTTTTTACTTATGTCATATGTATGATTATTAAGACATTTGTAAGAGTTATTATCAATAAAGAGTTTTTCTTTGCATTTTGGACATATCAACATAATTATCACCTAAGCTATTTTATCACAAAAAGAAAAAAAGTCCTAAAAGGACTTTAATGTTTCATAATAATCGGAATTATTATTGGTCTACGTTCTGTTAATTCAAAAATATAATTAGAAACATAAGTACTCAACATATTTTTAAAATTTGGTTCATTAAATACTTTGTTTCTTTCTTTATAATTCAAATAAGTATTTGTGGCTTTTTCTTTTACATTGTTAAGTAATTGTTCAGCTTCTTTCATATAAATGAAGCCTCGAGAAACAATAGCAATTTCATTGCTTAAATTATAATTCTTATCAAAAGACATTATTAACGATAACATACCATCATCTGATAATGCTTTTCTTTCGTTAATTATTTCTCTGTCAACAATATTCTTTTTACTATCAATATAAACATTGCCAGTTTTTACTCTGCAGTCAACCGATACTTCCTTTTCACCTAAAGATAAAACATCACCAGTTGCTAAAATGAATATTTTTTCAGGATCAACTCCTGTATCCATAGCTAGCTTAGAATGTGTTTTCATCATTGAATATTCTCCATGAATTGGAACAAAATATTCAGGTTTTGCAAGTGATAACATAATCTGTAATTCTATTTGGCTAGCATGACCTGATGTATGAGTATCTGTTAATGGGCTATTTACAATTATTTCTGCACCTAAACGATATAATTTGTTAATGTTTTGATTAATTGATTCTTGATTTCCAGGAATCGCGTTTGAAGAAAAAACAATAGTATCTCCAGGAATTATTTTAATAGTTCTATGAGTTCCATTAGCAATTCTTGAAAGTGCTGCTAGTGGTTCTCCTTGAGAACCTGTGCTTAAAATAGTTATTTTATTTGGTGGTAAATGAGGAAACTCATTTGCATTAATAAAAGTTCCTTCTGGAGCTTTAATGTATTCTAGTTGTTGTCCTACATTAATATTTTTTTCCATGCTTCTACCAAAAACTATTACTTTTCTACCAGCATCAACACTAGCTTCAACAATTTGTTGAATCCTGTGAACATTAGATGCAAATGTAGATATAATTACTCTACCTTTAATAGTTTCAAAAATTGCCCGAATGCTCTTTCCTATTTTTCTTTCTGATGTTGTAAACTTGCTAACAGTTGCATTTGTGCTATCTGATAAAAGTAATTTGACGCCCGCATCAGCATATCTAGTTATTTTACTGTATTCAGTATGATATGTTAATGGTGAAAAATCGAATTTGAAATCTCCAGTATGTAGTATATAGCCTAAACTTGTTTTTATAGCTAGTCCAAATGAATCAGGAATGCTATGATTAGTGCGAAAAAACGATATTTGAAAATTCTTAAAATTATAGACCGAATCATTAGTAAATTCTACTAAATTAATCGGAGTCCCCCTAAATTCTTTCATTTTATTGACAATCAATTGATAGGCTAGTCCAGATGCATATACTTTTGGAATCTTTACATCTCTTAATAGATAAGGGATTCCACCGATATGATCTTCATGACCATGACTTATGAAAAGACCAACTATTTTCTTTTCATTTTCTTTTAAATATGTATAATCAGGAATAATATAATCAATCCCATAATTATCATCAGGAAATAATATTCCTGAATCAATAATCATAAGTTCATCTTTAATTTCTAAACAATACATGTTCTTGCCTATTTCACCAAGTCCGCCTAAAGCGAAAATCTTAATACCATTGTTATCAAAGTGTGAAACGATAGGGAGCTGTTTTTTGTTTTTTATAAACAAAGTTAACACCTCTTTCTTGTATTTTTGTTATATGTATATTATACACTAAAATCCTTAAATTGAAAGGATAAAACATTGTACATAAAAAAAAGAAGAGAATTAATCCTCTTCATTTTCAAATGTAACGGGGATAGAATTGGGTAGAATTAAGAAAGGATTTTCTTTGTTAATTCTATCAACAAATAACACACCTTTTAAATGATCATATTCATGTTGAAAAACAACAGCTAAATAATCTTTTAATTTTAATTGTTGTTTAGATATTGTTTTTTCTTTAAAGTCATATAAGTGGACATTTGCTTTTATTCTTCTAGGTCTAAAGATTAAACCTTCAACTTGTCTATCAACTGACAAGCAACCTTCTCCGCTTTTTAAATATGTAAGTTCAACTGATTCACTAATAATTTTAGGATTGATAACTGCATAATGGTGGAAATCTCCTTTTTCATCATAGGCCATAATAACAAACATTCGCTTTAAAACATCAATTTGTACTGCTGAAAGCCCTACACCAGGCCTAATGCCATATTTAGCAGTTGCTTCTTCATCATAACTATTAACTAAGTATTCATTCATTAACTCTAGTGTTTCTATATCTTTTTCACTCAAAGGTAGAGAAACATCTTTAGACATTTTTCTTAAATTTGGGTGATCTTCTTTAATTATATCTTTATAAAAAATCATATTTTTACCTCACTACTAATCAATTTTAACAAACAAATTGATAAAAAGCAAATAATCTATTTTCAATTTAAGTATTTATGTGGTAAAATAGGAAAGATTAGTAAAGGTGAATAAAAATGATAAATGAATATGATATCGACTTTGATTTATTTAATACTTTAGAAATAGTTAAAATATTTAAATTTTTTGAATTGATTGAATCAACAAAAAAGAAAAATATCAATAAAGAATTATTAAATGAGAAGTACGGCGAATATAAAAGGGTTATTAACAATAAAACTTTAGAAAAGAAGTATGATAAAATGTTAGAAAATATTATTGGAATTTCCATTTATAAAACCATGAGGGCTTATAAGTGATATTTTTTTTGTATCTTGCTAAAACATTAGGAATATCTAGAAGAGAAGCAAAACTTTTAATTAAAAAGACAAATGAATTATTTGTAAATGGAGAAACTATTAGAGATCCTAATTATCTTATTAATAAAGAAGATAGAGTTTTCTATCAAGAAAATGAATTAAAATATCAAGAATACTTCTATGTTTTGCTTAATAAACCACAAGGATATCTTTGTTCTTTAAAAGATGAATTATATCCTTCCATCTTAAATTTAATTAAAGATGAAAAATTAAGGAAAAGATTAAAAATTGTTGGAAGGCTTGATGTAGATACAGAAGGATTAATAATTCTTACTGATGATGGCGATTTTATTCATCAAATGACATCTCCTAAAAGAGATGTAAAAAAGAAATATTATATTGAAACAAATAGTAATTATTCAGAAGAAGACAAATTATCTTTTTCTAAAGGAGTAATTATTAGTGATGAAAAAAAACTAAAGTATAATACAAAAGAAGCTTTGTTAGAAATTATTGAAGACAATAAAGCATATCTTACGATTACTGAAGGTAGATTTCATCAAGTTAAGAAGATGCATAAAGCAATTGGAAAAGATGTTCTTTTTTTAAAAAGAATTAGTGTCGGCGAGTTTCACTTGGGAGATTTAAAAACTGGGGAATATTTAATTATTGACAATAAAAAATAAACAAGGAGGAATTATGAAATTAAGAAGAGTATTATTTGTGTTCGTATTTGTATTTTTAATGATGATTGGAGTTGGTAGTATGAGTGTTAAAGCGGCTGGAGATAAAGAAGCATATATGGTCTCAGCAGGACCAGGAGCAGATGCTTCTAATTCGATGACTATTACTTGGCATAGTGAAATAGAAGGGACATATTTGTTATATGCAAAAAAGGATGTTGATCCTAATTTTACTGATCCTTTTGTAGCTAATCCAGAATGTATTGCTATTTCTCATTTAGATACTAAAACTAATATTAACCACCAAGTTAATAAGTGTGTTGTAAGACTCGATAACTTAGATAGTGGAACTGAATATATTTATAAAGCAGGTAAGAATGTATATTCTCCTGTAAAGTCTTTTAAAACTGCTAGTAATACAGAAAGTTTTTCATTTTTATATATGTCAGATTATCATGTTTATAATCCTGTAGCTAGCAGATTAGAAAAAGCAGATAACATTTATAAAGAAGCAAAGAAAATTGATGATATTGCCTTTACTTTACATGGTGGGGATGTAGTTGCTTATGGAAGTAGCTATGATTACTGGGAAAGTTTAATGAGTTCTTCATTTGCAAGTGAAGGAATGATGGCTATGACTCCTGGAAATCACGATTTTTATAATGGACAAGCAAAAACTGTTGGGGTAGGATATTTTAATAACATTCTAACAAATCCTGATAATGGTGCTGATACTGTGAAAAATAGTAGTTATTATTTTAGATATAACAATGTGTTGTTTGTTAGTATTGACAATGAGTCATCAACTCAAAGTTATGCAAAATTAGCTGCTCAACAAGCTTGGTTTAGACAAGTTATGGAAGAAAACCCTTCGCAATACGTTATTACTTATAACCATAGACCATTTTATAATGGGTCAACAGGAAATGCAGGACATGCAAATACTAATAGAACCAACTGGTCAAGTTTATTTGATGAGTATGGTGTTGATTTAGTATTAAGTGGCCATGATCATGTATTTGTTAGAACAAAGAAAACTTATAATGGTCAGGTTAGTGAAAATGAGAAGTTAGGAACTGTTTATATTACTGCGCCACAAATTGGTGACAGACCTAATGATGCTAATCCTAACAGTCCTTATACTAATTTAGATGCAGTTATTGGTGGAAATTATAGTGGCGGTGTAATTATCACTGTTAATCCGACTAATTTTACAACAAAATTAGTTAAAGATAATGGGGAAATTTTAGATACTTCTGTTAATTATGCTAAAAGAGATGCTGCAGATTATACTAATTTAAATAGACAAGAATTAATGGATAATATTACTGCTACTTATAATCATGAAGCCCAAACTGGTTTAATTTCATTAAGCGGAAATGATTATATTTATGTTGAAAGCATGAAAGTATTAAGAAATGACGCTTTAGTAATGGATAAAAAAATAGGTGTAGATGATCGAGGAATTACTATTTTTAATCCAACTGCAAATTCAGTTATAGATTATATTGTGGAAATTACTTTTAATGATGGTGTAGTAATGTCTACAGATGTGACTTTAAAGACTAAACCACCATATGGTAGTATTAGTAATATTGAATTAAGGAAGGATATTGAAGAAGATATTAACTCTTTGTATTTTTCATATAATTTTATTAACAGACAAGTTGCAAAATATAAAGTTTACTTAGATGATGTGTTATATTTAGAAGATGTTTTAGTTGATGGAGAAGATTTTAAACTTATTCCTTTAGAAGATATAGTGAAAGGAAAAGAATATGAAGTAAAATTAGAAGTTATTGATAGAACCGAAGATATAGTTTATAGTGAAACATTGTCTCTTCTTGATCCAATTATTGCTTTAGAAGATTTTTCTGTTAATATTCCTGAAAATATTTATTTAGGTGAAAATGGTCAAATAGGTTTAACATCAATTCCAGAAAATGCTACTTTTAAAGAATATACATTTACTTCTAGCAATCCATTGGTTTTAAAAATTAATGAGCTTGGAGAATATGAAACTGTTTCTGCTGGTGAAGTTATTGTTACCATTAAGGAAATAAATAGTGAAATTGAAAAAACAATTGCCATCACAGTAGTGAAAAAAGGTATTGGCTCTGTAGGTAAATTAACTATTAGTGATGAAAATATACTAAGTGTTCCTTATAACTTTATTAACAATCAAGCAAAGAAAATTAATGTTTATTTAGATGATGATTTGTTTGTAACTGTTGATGCTACTGAGGGTGAAAAAATAGAAACTATTAACCTTGGAGATTTAATTGCGGGTAAAGATTACCAAATTAAAGTTGATATAATTGATATTTTTAATGATGTTTCTATTTCTACAGAAATAGCTTATTCAGTTCCAGCAATCTTAGTAACAGATTTAGTAGTTACTTATGATGAAAAGATGGCTGTAGGTGAAGAACAAACTTTAGTTGTTAAGGTTTTGCCGGAAGATGCAAGTTTTAAAGAAGTTACTTATTTATCACTAAATCCTGGCACAGTAACTGTATCTGACACTGGTACAATAACTGCAGTAAAAGCAGGAGTTGCGGAGATTAGAATAAGTGTTGAAAAAACATTTACAAAGACTATTACTATTACTGTTAGAGAAAAAGTTTCAACAATTACTTTGACTGCTCCAAATGACGTTAGAGTAGGAACTGAAACTGATTATCTTCTTGAAGTTGAATTAAATCCAGGAATTGTTGATATGGAAATCACTTATAAATCTAGTGATGAAGATATCTTAACAGTAAGTGAAGATGGAGCACTACATCCGAAAAAAGCAGGAGAAGTTACTATAACAGTATCTGCAGATGGAATAAGTGAAACTGTTACAATTACTGTTTTAAAGAAAAAGGGTTGTGCAAATAGTGCTGCTGTTTTAGCTTTATTACCAATGGCTTTTGCAATAGTATTCTTTAGAAGAAGAAAAATATAAACAATATGGCTGTTAAGTAAAAAGGCTTGACAGCCTTTTTTTATTGTGTTATACTATTTTATAATTATATAAGGAGGAATATATAAATGGCTGTTAAATTAAGATTACAAAGATTTGGTACTAAAAAAAGACCTTATTATCGTATTGTTGCAACTGATTCAGTTAATCCAAGAGATGGACGTTTCATTGAGATTATTGGAACATATCATCCAATTGAAAAAGATGTGTTAAAAATTGATGAAGAAAAAGCTCTTAAGTGGTTAAGTCAAGGGGCGCAACCTACAGATACTGTAAAATCATTATTTACTCAACTAGGTATTATTGAAAAGTTTACAAAGACTGCGAAATAGGTGAGTTTAATGGATACAGTAAACTTTGAAAAATTTGTAACTGATCTAATTAAACCACTAGTATTATATCCTGATGATGTTGTTGTTAAAGAACTTTCTGACGAAAGTAATGTTATTACATTACAGGTTATGGTTAATAAAGATGACTTAGGAAGAGTGATTGGAAAAAATGGACGCGTGATTAATGCACTAAGAACAATTACTTATGCATGTGCCGCAAGAAATGGTAAAAAAATAGAGATATCTGTAGATTCTTTTTAGTTAGTGTATTCACTAACTTTTTTTAATAGTAAAATAATTTATAAAATGGTATAATTTAGAGGGTGATAAAATGGAATATGTAGAAGTTGGAAAAATTGTTTCTACTCATGGTATAAAAGGCGAAGTTAAAGTTTATAGTGATTCAGATTTTAAAGAAGAAAGATTTAAACGAGGGAACACACTTTATTTAAAAGAGAATAATACTTATAATCCCATTGTAATTAATAGTTATAGGGAACATAAAAATATGAGTTTAATTACTTTTAATGATTATAAAAACATCAATGATGTTTTGAAATTTATTAATTTAATTGTCTATATCAAAAAAGATGATTTGCCTGTTCTTGAAGAGGGACATTATTATGCAGAATTAATTGGTTTAGAAGTTTATAATATGCGAAATGATTATATTGGAGTTGTTGAAGATATTAGGGTTGTTCCTCAGGGGGGAATAATTGAAATAAAAAGAGAAAACGGCAAATTTTCTTTGGTTCCTTATGTTGATGAATTTGTACATGAAATTGATTTAGAAAATAACAAAATGATTATTAACCCAATTGAAGGTTTATTATGAAAATAGATATTTTAACTTTATTTCCAGAGATGTTTAAGGGTGTTTTAGAATCGTCTATTATTAAAAGAGCAATTGAATCCGAACTTGTTTTTATTAATATTCTTGATTACCGAGAATTTTCTCTAGATAAAAATAAAAAAGTTGATGATTATTCATATGGTGGTGGGGCTGGAATGGTTATTAGAGTTCAACCAATTGTTGATTGTTTAAAATCAATTGAAGGAATAGAAAATGCTAAGAAGATACTTACTACTCCTAAAGGTAATAACTATCATCAAGCAAAAGCAAAAGATTTAGCAAATGAAAAGCATATTGTTATTGTGTGTGGACATTACGAAGGAATTGATGAAAGAATTGTTGAATATGTTGATGAGGAAATATCTATTGGTGATTATATTTTAACAGGAGGAGAGATTGCAGCTCTTGTGATTATTGATAGTGTTGTTCGGTTAATACCGGGAACTCTGGGTAATGAAGAATCAAAGATTGATGAGAGTTTTGAAGAGGTATTAGAATATCCTCAATATACAAGGCCTGATGTTTACGAAGGTAAAGCAGTTCCTGATGTTTTAATATCAGGAAATCATGAAAACATAAGAAAATATCGGCGGTATGAATCTTTAAAAGTGACATATGAAAGAAGACCTGATTTATTAATAGGTTTAAATTTGAGTAAAGAAGATCTTCAAATGTTAGAAAGAATTAAAAATAAAGAAAAGTTTTAATCAACTTATTTATAAATATTTTTAGAAAAAGAGCTATTTCAATTAAGTGATTTATCTTGCATTTCTTATTATAATAAGGTATAATATTTAAGGTTATTAAATTAATCAAAGCACATTGTTCCGCTGTTGTATTTTTTAAACATGAACATTGGAAGAAGGAGCGTGAAAACAATGAATCAACAACTTATTAAAGATATTACTAATTCTTATATGAGAGAAGATGTCCCTGAGTTTCGTCCTGGAGATACTGTTAAAGTACATGTAAAAATCAAGGAAGGCGCTAGAGAAAGAACTCAGATATTTGAGGGTTTAGTAATTAAAAGAAGAGGTGGAGGAATCAGTGAAACTTTTACAGTTCGTAAGATATCTTATGGAATTGGTGTTGAAAGAACATTCCCTGTTAATACTCCAAATGTTGAAAAGATTGAAGTTGTCAGAATGGGTAAAGTAAGAAGAGCGAAGCTTAATTATATTCGTGCTTTATCAGCTAAAGCAGCTCGTATCAAAGAACGAAAAAAATTCTAAAAGAAGCAGGCAACTGCTTTTTTTTAATAATGAAAATATTCTTATGAAAATAATTGAAAAAGCTTTCATAACATGGTATAATTAATTAGTATGAAAAGATAAAGATAAGAGGTGAAAAATAATGAACCAAGTAAAAATTTATGACATAGCTGGAGCGGCTGGAGTTAGTTTAGCTACAGTTTCTAGAGTCTTAAATCATCCAGAAAAGGTAAAGGAATCAACAAGAAATAGAGTTCTTAAAATTATAAGAGAAAAAGGATATAAACCAAATGCTAATGCACGAGGATTGGCAAGCAGAAGATCTACTTCTGTTGCTATTGTAGTTCCGTCTATTTCAAGAGCAAGTGTTGCTGAAATGATTCAGGGCATTGATGATTCTGCTAAAAAATATGGTTATACTATTCGCCTATTTATTGTTGATGAGTCACGAGATCCTGTTGATATGTGGAGCGAAGTAATTGCTTCTAGTGTTGATGGAATTTTATTTATGAATGATGAGACTAATGAAGAAACATATAAGGAAATTAAAAACACTCCGGTTCCTGTAGTATTTGTAAATAACATATCTAATTCAGATCAATTTGGGAGTGTCTCTATTGATTATGAAGAATGTGCTTATAATATTACTAAGGAAATGATTGAACGTGGAAACAGGAGAATATTATTTATTGACACAGAACATAAATATTCTGTTAACGCGTTAAAGAGAAAAGGTTATAATAGAGCTATTGCAGAAGCGAATCTTCCTAAAAGAGTTTTGTTTTCAAGCGGTAATATTGATGTTAATGAACTTGATTTTACTAATGAGTTAGAAAAAGAAGTTCCTGAAGTTGTTCTAGCTGCAAGAGATTCAATGGCAATTTCATTTATGAATGTTGCATCTAAAAAAGGGATTAAGGTTCCAGAACAATTACAAGTAATTGGTTTTCAAAATACAAGATATGCGGTTTTATCAAATCCAAAATTAACATGTATTGAAACGCCTATTTATGAAATAGGGAGTAAATCTATGAGTTATTTAACAGAAATGATGAAAGATGAAAATTCAATGGATAAAAAAGCGGCTAACATATTAATTGATTATAATGTTGTTTGGCGCGGATCAACTAAATAAAGCGATGAATAAGAAAAAGTATAAATTATAAAAGAAATCTAGAGACTTAGGCGGCTGGTGAGAGTTTAAGCTAATATAATTTAGAATTACACTTAGGAGCTTATTACTTTTTAAGTGCTTAGAATATTTTTTCTAAGAACTAAGGTGGTACCACGGAGAAATTCGTCCTTAGATTATACCTAAGGACTTTTTATATTTATAGATTAGGAGAAAGAAAAATATGACGTTATTAGAAGATTTAAGATGGCGAGGTCTTATATATGATATTGTTGATGAAGAAGGATTAGAAAAAAGATTACAAAAAGGACCTATTTCTTTATATTGTGGATTTGATCCTACAGCAGATAGTCTTCATATAGGATCACTTTTACCTATTGTTACTTTGCTAAGATTTAAACAATATGGAAATAAGATTGTGGCACTTACTGGTGGAGGAACTGGATTAATTGGCGACCCTAGTGGTAAAAAAAGTGAACGAGGAATGAATACAGTAGAAACAGTAAAAGAGTGGGCTGAAATGTTTAGGTTACAAATGGATCGCTTTTTCCATTTTAATAATAAAGACACTTTCTTTATTGATAATTCTGAATGGTTGTGTGAATTAAAAGCTATTGATATGTGGAGAGATTATGGTAAACATTTTAATATTAATTTAATGTTACAAAAAGATTCTGTTAAATCAAGACTTGAAAGTGGTGGATTAACTTATTTAGAATTTAGTTATATGGTAATGCAGTCAATTGACTTTTTAACTTTATATGATAATAAAGACATGCACTGTGAAATGCAAATTGGTGGCCAAGATCAATGGGGTAACATCACAGCTGGTATGGATTTGATAAGAAAAGTTAAAGGAAGTGAAGCAAATACATTTGCACTAACAATGCCTTTGATTTTAAAAAGTGATGGAACCAAATACGGTAAAACTGAAAGTGGAGCTGTTTGGCTTGATATAAATAAAACAAGTCCCTATGAAATGTATCAGTTTTTTGTTAACACTGCAGACAATGATGTTATTCAATTAATTAAATATTATACTTTTTTAACTCATGAAGAAATAAATAGCCTAGAATTGAAAATGAAAAATGATCCTCATTTAAGAGAGGCTCAAAAAGTTCTAGCAAGTGAAGTTGTTAAGATGGTTCATGGTGAAAAAGCACTTAATCAAGCCCTGAGAGTAACGGAAGCTTTATTTAGTGGTGATGTTCGTGAATTAACAAAAGAAGATATCTTAATGGGTTTTAAAGGTTTAAAACAAATTGAAACATCACAAGAGTTAAATATTATTGATGCATTAATTATGTTGAACCTAGCATCTTCTAAAAGGGAAGCAAGAGAATTTTTAAAGAACAATGCCATAATGATAAATGGAGTTTTTGAAAATGATTTTGAATTTTTAATTTCAAAAGATAATGCTTTAGAAGAGACTTATAGTATTTTAAGAAGAGGAAAAAAGAAATACGCAATTATAAAACATATCTAAATTAAGTAAAAGGCATAAAGTAATTTTAAATACTTTATGCCTTTTTGTTATCTACCTAAACCGACTTTTTTATAAACTTTAGCTATTTTTTTGTTTCCAAGAATAATAGCTCTGTCTCTACCTTTATCTAAAATAGTATTTAGTTTGTCAGAGCCCACAAAATCATTATATTTAGTTTGGATTTCTTTTAATTCTTTTCCAACAATTTCAGCAAGATCACTCTTAAACTCACCGTAACCTTTTCCTTCATATAATTTTTCAATCTTTTTATAAGTAAAATTAGTTATTGAACTATAAATTGTCATTAGATTAGATATTCCCGGTTTATTTGTTTTATCATATCTAACAATGGCATCAGAGTCAGTAACGGCTGATTTTATTTTCTTCATTGCTGAAGAAACGGGTTCTAAAAGATAAATACAACCTTTAGAATCTTCAGCAGATTTATCCATTTTCTTAGTTGGATCTTGCAAATCCATTATTCTTGCTCCCACCTTTGGAGTTATTCCTTCTGGGATGGTAAAAGTTTTACCATAGCGGTTATTAAATCTAGTGGCAATTGTTCTACATAATTCAAGATGTTGTTTTTGATCATCCCCTACAGGAACAAAGTCAACATCATAGAGTAATATATCAGCTGCCATTAAAACAGGATATGTAAAAAGAGCACTTGAGACGCCTTCGACTTGTTTTTTCTTTTTCTCTTTAAATTGCGTCATTCTCTCTAATTCTCCAATATAGGAAATTGATTCCAGTATTCCAGCAAGCTGAATGTGGGCTGGAACTTCGGACTGAATAAAAAGAGTTAAATTTTCTTCTTTTAATCCACAAGCAAGATATAAAGCAGCAACATTTTTAATGTTTTGCTTTAATTTTTTTGGATCTTGAGGAGTAGTTAGCGCATGTTCATCGGCTACAAAAAATAAAAATTCGCAATCTGACATTTCTGCTTGTAAATCAGCAAATTTTTTCATTGCACCTAAATAATTTCCAAGCGTGGGAATACCGGTAGGTTTAACTCCTGATAATAGTTTTTTCATAATAATATTAGTATGTTAAATTTTAAAATCATTAATGAAGATTAAAATTACAATACTTTCCTTTCTAAATTTTTAATTAAGTATATTGGTGATTTTCTTTATAATATACTATTATAAAGAAAAAAGTCTTTTAAAATATTTATTCTAATTTT
>DUUA01000103.1 GCA_012841765.1 Acholeplasmataceae bacterium | reverse complement strand
TTAGTGTAGAAAAAAAAGAACATGCTTATTTTTTAATCTCTAAATATTTAATAATAAATAGATATTTGGTTAATCAAGTGAAGATAGATAAAGAACTTTTTAATTTTTTTAAACCGCAATTTGAAATGATAAATTATCCATTTAAAGAAGAACAAGAATATATAGTTTTAATAAACAAGGCAGATGAAGTCAAAAGACTTGTTGAAGTTGGAAAGTTGAATCCTGGGAAGAATAATTCAATTACTGATGTCCCTGGAGTAAAAGTTGGAAATTTGACATATCATGATGATTTGCATCATACAGGCATTACAGCTATTATTCCTCATTCAAATAATATTTTTAAGAATAAGCTTTTAGCTAGTTGTTATATCGGTAATGGATTTACAAAACCTATTGGATTTACGCAAGTTGAAGAACTTGGGACAATTGAAACACCAATTTTATTAACAAACACTTTAAGCATCGGAGTTGTAGCCGATGGTTTAATTAAATACATGCTAGCTAATAATGAGGATATAGGTCTATCTACAGGAACAGTAAATCCTCTAGTTATGGAATGTAATGATGGTGGCATTAATACTATTAGAGATATTTTTCTTGCTAGTGAAGATGTTGAAAAGGCAATAAGTAATAGTTCTACTTTATTCTCACAAGGTTCTTTTGGAGCTGGCGCAGGAATGACTTGCCATGGTTTTAAAGGTGGTATTGGCTCTTCATCTAGAATTCTTGAAATAAAAGACAAAAAATATTATTTAGGTGTTTTAGTAAATTCTAATTTTAAAGCAAATAGTAATGATTTAGTATTTAATAAAAATTTTGTTGGTAATTTAATTAATGACTTACAAGAAGATATTCCAGATAAAGGTTCTATTGCAATTGTTATTGCTACAGATATTCCTCTAGATAATAGACAATTAAAAAGAATATGTAAAAGAGCTATTATTGGAATTGGAAATACTGGTTCTTATATGGGTAATGGAAGTGGAGACCTTGTTCTTGCTTTTTCAACAGCTAATATAATTAATCATTATTCATCAGATGCAACTATTCAACTTGTTACTTTGCATGATTCATATATTGATCAAGTATTTAGAGGAGTAGTGGAAGCTACAGAAGAAGCTATTTTAAATTCTTTATTATTTAATAAACCAGTTAAAAGCTTTAAAGGTGAGATAAAAAATTCAATTAATGAATCAATAGAAGCTATTGATGATTTACTAATAACGAAATTATAGGAGATAATCTATGTATGATTTAGGTATAATTGGTGGCATGGGTTCACAAGCAACAGTGGAAATATATAAAAGAATAATTGAAATGACTAATGCTAAAAAAGATGATGAGCATATGAAAATCATCATTTTAAATAATTCTAAAATTCCTGATCGGACAGGAAATATTTTTGGTCAAGGCGAATCACCAGTAATAGAATTAAATAAATCTATTGATGATATTAGAAAAATTGGAGCTAAAAATATAATTATGGCCTGTAATACGGCTCATCATTACGTCGAACAACTTGATTTTTCTGGACTTAATTTCATAAGTATCATTAGCGAAACTCTTAAATACTTAAATAAAAGTTATAAAGAAAAAGAAATTGTTATTCTTGGAACCACAGGTTTAATTAAAACAAATGTTTATTTAAATAATATATATAGCAAAAATTTAAATTTAGAATATTTAAATATCGATAAACAAAACGAATTACTAGAAATAATATATCAAATAAAAGGCGGAATTAATCCTTTAAAACTTTTGGATAAATTTTCAAATTTATTAGAAGATAAAAATAAGGTGTATATCTTAGGATGTACAGAATTATCATTTTTTAAAAATTTAATTCCCGATTTAATTTTAGTAGATGCTATGGATTGCTTAATTAAAGAAGCAATAATACAATCAGGATATAAACTACAAGAGGCCTTTAAATAAAGATAAAAATATGATATAATAAATCATATAAGAACTTAGGAAGGAGAACATAATGAGTAAAAAAATATTTGTAGCTTTTGATGGAGCTGAAGATTTAGAAGTTTTTAACAAACTATCTCAATATAAAGATAGTGAGGGCAATAATTACGAATTCTATAATTGTTATAATTTAAAGGAAAAGATTGATAAAGTGCCAGATGATCTGATAAAAGAAGAAATATATCAATTGATTGATGATTCAGATCTAGCAGTTATTATCGTTTCTAAAAAAACTAAATCAATGCGTAAATTTATAAGTTGGCAAGTTATGTACTTACGAAATAGTGATCATCCGACAGTTTGTCTAAATTTAACACCTATTAGGTCTGTTGACTTCTCTATTTTACCTGCAAAACTTAAGAGGGGAAGTCTAGCTCTGCATATTCCTATGGAAGAAAAAGTTTTTCAATTAGCAGTAAACAATTGGCCTGATATGAATAAAAAATTTGTTCAAAAAAAGAAAAAAGGAAATTTCAGATTTCCTTTAGATGTTTATAAAAGTTTATACGGATCATCAGAAGATGAATAAGAAAAACATACCCAAAAAGGGTATGTTTTTTAAATAGTTTTTAAAAAATCTAATATTTCATTAGCATTATCTTTTGGATCAACTTTTTTATAGATTTTAACAAGTTCATGTTTTTCGTTTAAAATAAAAGTATCACGAGATGTTCCTTTGACTGATTTTCCAAACATTTTCTTTTCAACAACAACACCAAACTTTTCTAAAACTGTTCTTTCTGGATCACTTAGTAAAATAAAAGGTAAGTTAAATTTTTCTTTAAACTTCTTATGACTAGCTACACTATCTTTGCTAATACCAATAACAATAGTATCTAATGCTCCAAATTCTTTATCTAAATTTCTAAAAGAACAAGCTTGTTGTTCACATCCTGGAGTAAAATCTTTAGGGTAAAAATAAATAACAACTTTTTTTCCTAAAAAATCACTTAACGAGACGTCTTTACCCAATTCATTAGGCAAGGTGAAATTTTCTATTTTTTTATTTAATATCATCTGTTTTCCTTTCTTCTATTAATTTAATTTGATAATCTTTTGAGATTTTTAAAATTTCTTTATACAATTGTTGATAATAATTAGATAAATCGTTAGCTACAAGATGTTTATTTTTTTCAATTAATTCATTTTCTCTTGTAAGATCATTAATCGGAAGATTGTTAATTAATTTATAAAATGAAACTTCTTTAATAGTTTTCATTCTTTCATTAAATAAAGAAATAATTTGTTCATCAATAGTATCTATTTTTTGTCTTAGGGTTATTAAATTTTTCATTGAATTATCTCCTTTAATAGATTATATCATATATAAATAACTAATTGCATTGATTAAGCATAATTTTTAAGATACTTTCATTGCAAAAAATAGTAAAT
>DUUA01000102.1 GCA_012841765.1 Acholeplasmataceae bacterium | reverse complement strand
TTAAAACATTGAGAAGTGTTTTAAGTTTCATAAATTTTTAGTTAAAAATCCTTAATAAAAACATAGAGATAAATTTATACCAACAAACCTCTAAGATTATTCATTCACGATGTTTTAATATTAATATTTGTATAACCTGTTTTTAAAAATTAATTCGCAATGTTTTGATTTTCAAAACAAAACTGAATATTTATCAAATTACCAAAATTATTAACCCAATCAATGATTGGATTTATGCGAATAAAAGTAATCAAGAATATTAAAATAGAAAAACATATTGAGTATCATGGCGCTAATTAGTTAGTAGGTTATACAAGAAAAGTTATAATAAACAATGTTTATCTATACGTGAGGAAGAGACAAACAGTTATTTAGTAACAACATAGTCGCTTCTAGTTCAGCACTATGTAATTTTCTATTGTTTTGTTTAAAAAATAATAGAATTTATAAATATCGCAAGGGTTAAAAGTATTAATAAACATTAAAAAAAATTGAATAATCGAACATTAATTTAATATACAGAAAATAAATGGCGCCTTAATTCTTAATATACTCTTGCTTAATAAAACATAAGTATATTATTTACTCTTTAACAAAAATGCTAATTAAGTTATTACAGAAATACTGAATATAAAAATTTCAATTGCTTAAATAGAAAAAAGAACAATCATTAAAATAATTGCCCTTTTATTTATATAATACTTTTCAAAGAATATTTAAAACTTTTCGTTTACATATTCCATTACAATGCCTTTTATTTCATCTGGTAAATATACATCCACGTTAAACAACTTTTTAATTTGATATTTAGCAAAAGCAATTGCGTCATTTTCAGTCTATTGCTCTTTATTTTAAAGAATAAAGTTCTCTACCTCTAACAACAGGAAGTCTTCCACTTTTTCCTATTTTAACCCAGTCATCCCTAAAACTTGGATTTGTTAAAACATATACATAACCTTTTTTATTCATAAAATCATTCCTTCTATTTATTAGTTAAACATTAATTCCGTTTGATCTAATATTAACTTTATGGATTTATCATAATTATTAAGATCTTTCGGATCATCTGGTGGATAATTATACTCCCTAAGCAATAACTTAATTTCAAATTTAATCTTTGCCTGCACAGATGACCTTACTTGCCAGTCAATTGTAGCACTTGATTTAATTTTTTTAGTTAATTCTATTGCAATTTCTTTTAATATATCAGTTCCCATTACATCTTTAGCTGTAACATTAGAAGATAGTGCTTCATAAAATGCATACTCATCTTCTGATAAACCTGATTCTTTACCTTCTTCTACAGCTTTAGTAATATCTTTAGCCAAATTAATTAATTCTTGGATTATTACCGTTGATTCAATTAATCTATTTTGATATTTTCTTAATGTATCTTCTAACATTTCTGAAAACAATCTAGATCTAACTAATGTGCTTCTGGAAATTGATTTGATTTTTCCTTCAATCAGTCTTCTTAACATTTCTATAGCTACATTTTTGTGTTCAACCTTTTTAAACTCTTCTAAGAATTCATCTGATAAGATTGAAATATCAGGTCTTGCTAGTCCTGTTGCTGCCATAATATCAATGACTTCATCAGATTTTAGCGATTTAGCAATTAATTGATTTAATTCTGCATCTAGCTGATCAATGGTTTTCTTTTTTGATCCATCTGTTGCTAATTTAATGATTCCAGCTCTTATTGTTTTATAAAAGCCAATTTCAATATTGTATTCTGCTGCTTCATCAGTTGTGGAACAAAGAGAATATGCTTTAGATAGCTCAGATGTTAGTTTAATAAAATCCTTTTTTCTTTCTTCTCTAAGACTAATAACATAATCGATAGTTTCCATGATTGATTTTAATTTATCTGCTTTGGAACCTGTAAAATATTTATCATAATTATGATTATGTAGTAACTCTCTTATTACATCTAACTTTTCTTCCATAACGCTTACAGCTAGTTTAGTATCTATACCTGTTTGATCTCTATCATCATCTGTATATTGAACTAATGCTTCTTTTAGCTTATCTGCAATACCTATATAGTCAACTACAAGTCCACCTTGTTTTTCTTTAAATACTCTATTAACTCTCGCTATTGCTTGCATTAAGTTATGACCCTGCATTGGTTTATCAATATACATTGTATGCATACTAGGAACATCAAAGCCAGTGAGCCACATATCAACAACAATTACTAATTCTAACTCATCATTATTATCTTTCATTCTTCTTGATAATGTTTCTCTTCTTTGTTTATTCCCAATATGTTGTTGCCAGTCTTCTGGGTCACTAGATGAGCCAGTCATTACAACTTTAATCTTACCTTTCATTAGGTCATCTGAATGCCAGTTCGGTCTAATGTTTATAATTTCATTATATAAATCAATAGCTATTCTTCTACTCATAGCAACAATCATAGCTTTACCTACTGGTGTTTCCATCGATTCTTGTCTTTTTTCAAAGTGAGTCACAATATCATTAGAAATACTTTCAATTCTTGGCCTAGCTCCAACAATAGCTTCAAGTCTTGCCCACTTACGTTTTAAGGTTTCAGTTTGAACTTCTTCTTGATATGAAGTGATTTCATCATAATCATCATCTAGATGTTCATATTCTTCTGTGAAATCTATTTTTGCAATTCTGCTTTCATAATATATCTTAACGGTTGTGCCGTCTTCTACAGCTCTACTCATATCGTAAATATCAATATATTCACCAAAGACAGCTCTGGTGTTTTTATCTGTTAGTTCGATTGGAGTCCCAGTAAAACCAATGTATGAAGCATTTGGCAGACCATCACGCATATATTTAGCATACCCATACTTCTCAAATGCTTGGCTAGTGTCTTGGACTACTTTAGCACTAAATCCATATTGACTTCTATGTGCTTCATCTACAATAACAACTACGTTTTTTCTATTAGTTAATACATTTGAAGTATCATCTGCACCTGCAGTAAACTTTTGAACAGTCGTAAAGATAATTCCACCCGAAGTTCTACCTTCTAAAAGAGATTTTAAATGTTCTCTTGAATCTGCTTGAACTGGTATTGACCTAAGAAGGTCGCTTGATTTAGAAAAAGTCATATATAATTGATCATCCAAATCATTTCTATCTGTTATAACAATTACGGTAGGATTTGAGAGTTCCCTTGAGATGACTAACTTAGCAGCATAAAAAACCATTGAAAGTGATTTACCACTACCTTGTGTGTGCCAAATAACCCCAATTCGTCTATCGCCTTCATCACTAGTTGCAGCGTAAGTACTATCAACAGCAATATTAACTGCGTGATACTGATGATATCCTGCTAGTATTTTTTTATAATCATTGTCATCTTTTTGGAACAATATAAATTGCTTAACAATGTCTAATAGTCTTTTTTTATCAAACATACCTTTAATTAAAACTTCTAGTTGTGGTATCGTTCTAGGTGCAATATCAATACCATCTATTGTTTTCCAAGGTAGGTACCAGTCTTCATTAGAAGTAATTGTTCCGGCCTTAGCATGTATGCCATCACTTATCACATTAAATGCGTTATATGCAAAAAGTGATGAGATTGTATTTTGATAGTTTTTAACTTGTCTAAAAGCTGAGGTAAGTGAAATGTTTTCATCTGAAGCAGTTTTTAATTCAAATAATACTAATGGTAATCCATTAACAAAAATAACCATGTCCGGTCTTTTTTCCGTTTTACCTTCAACAACTGTAAACTGGTTAACCGCCAGAAAATTATTATTGTTTATATTATTAAAATCAAAAATCCTCGCTTGAGTATATTTAATATCTCCATGTTTGTCTTGATAAGTAAC
>DUUA01000101.1 GCA_012841765.1 Acholeplasmataceae bacterium | reverse complement strand
ATCTATAATAATAATCAAAGAGTATATTTTAAAATTTTTTAGATTAATAAATATATCTATGTAGATAGCTTGTGTTTTCTAAGGTAATGGTGTATACTACTAATGTGACTAAGGTCATAGATTAAAGTAAAAGGAGTATTTAGTATGTTAGGAAAAGTAAAATGGTTTAATTCTGAAAAGGGATATGGATTTATCACTACAGAAGAAGGCAAGGACATTTTTGTACATTTCAGCGCTATTCAAACTGAAGGGTTCAAATCTCTTGCTGAAGGCGACCAAGTAAAATTTGACGTTACAGACAGCGATCGTGGCGAAACAGCAGTGAACGTTGTAAAATTATAATTTTTCAATGAGTCTTAGAAATTAGGGTTCTCTTACAAGAGAACCCTTTTTGTGTGGAATTAAAATTACTATTATTTCAAATTATTTGAATGTTAATGACTATTCTCTTTACTTCAAGTATTAACTATGCTATTATATATACAATTTAATAAAACTTATTAAGAAGGCGTGAGAGATATAGCTCTGTGATCGCCTACCAACCTATTTAATTAGGTGGTAAAGCTATATTCGATGAGCGTTAAAATAGGCCCTTGTCGTGGCCTATTTTTTATTTTAGATGAAGGGAGTTCAATAATGATACAAATAAATAATCTAACTAAAAGTTTTGGTAAAAATATTATTGTAAATGATATTAATTTAACTATTGCTGATGGCAAGGTTTTAGGAATTGTTGGAGCGAGTGGTGCAGGAAAATCAAGTTTAATTAGAATGATAAATGGTTTAATGTCTCCAACAAGTGGAACTGTGCTGATTGATAATATATTGATAAATGAACTTCCTGAAGCTGAATTAAGAAAGATAAGAAAAGATATCGGTATGATATTCCAGAATTTCAATCTTTTGGATCAAAAAGATGTTTATAATAATGTCAAATTAAGTTTAGATGTTGCCGGTAAAGATAAAAAATATAGTGATCAAAGAATTAAAGAATTGTTAGACTTAGTTGGTTTAACTCCTAAAATACATGCATATCCTAAAACTTTATCTGGTGGAGAGAAACAAAGAGTTGCAATAGCTAGAGCTATTGCTAATAATCCTAAATATTTATTATGCGATGAAGTAACATCTGCATTAGATAGAAAAACTAGTTATGAAATATTGGATTTATTACAAAGAATAAATGAATTATATAATATAACAATTGTCTTTGTTTCTCATGATTTGGAAGCAATCAAATATATTTGTAGTGAAGTTATTGTAATGGAAGAAGGAACTATTATTGAAAAAAATAATACTCTTGATTTATTTATGCAACCTAACACTAAGCTAGCTAAACAATTGATAAATAAAAAGATGTTTAATTTGTCAAGTGAATCAAGTGAAGATATCTATCAAATAACTTACCTTGATAAACAATCTAATAATCCAGTTATTTCTAAAGCTTCAAGAATTTATGATGTGGAAATTAATATTATCTACGGTGAAGTTATCGAAATCAATAAACAAAATATTGGATTTCTATATGTGGGAATAAATGGACCGGATAAAGAAAAAGCAATTGATTTTTTAAAAAGTGAAGTAGAGGTAAATCTATATGTATAAAAATATAAATTTTGAAGAAGTGTTAACATCTTTTAACGAAACATTTCTAATGACACTAGTAACTAGTGCTTTAGTTTTAGTGTTAGGTTTATTACTTGGTTATGCATTATATAAAACTGAAGAGAAAAAAATGT
>DUUA01000100.1 GCA_012841765.1 Acholeplasmataceae bacterium | reverse complement strand
TAATAAATATAAAGAAGAAAACAATGGCAGATTGGATGGTTATATTAATAGTAGTAGTAGGTATTTTAATATTGTTTACATGGTATTGGAAAATTAATTTATTGGTTCTTAAAACAGATGAACAAACTAAAATACTTAAAGCAATACATCAAGAATTAACCGTTATAAGTAGTAAACTAAATTCATAATATTATTTTAAAAAAGAGATTTTAGTCTCTTTTTTAAATATAAAATGATTTGTTGAATTATTATAAGTTTTTAAAACAGATATATTTAGCCATTAAACAATTGATTTTTTCCGCTTATTTTCAGATTGTTCATTCTTTTATGCAGTTGACCTTTTCCATGAAATCGGTTATAATATATACATGTTTAAACGAGGAGGGCTTATGAAAAAAATAATTAGGATTCTGTTTATTACTATATTGGCCTTAGTGCTAATTGGGTGTGGAGACAAGGTATCTAAAGAAGTTACTGAAATTAACAACTTTATATCTACTCTTCCTACAGAAGTAACAATAGAATTAGAAACTGATGTTAATAGAGTTATTAATTTATATTCAAAATTAAGTGAAAACGAGAAAAAAGAGGTAACAAAATATCAAGAATTAGTTGCGGCTCAAAATCAAATTAATGATTTAAAAAATAATAACAAAGCGCAAACAATAATTGATTTAATTGCATCTCTAAAAGAGGAAGTTACTTTAAATGATGAGAGTAAGTATTTAGAGATACATACCAAAATTTATGAAGCTAGCGAAGAAGTAATTTTAAAAATTGAGAATAAGGCAGTTTTTGATAGAAAGTATCAAGAATATTTAGAATTAAAAGCTTTATCTTCAGAAGACGAAGAAAAAGCTGCTTTGGTAGATATACTAATAGAAGCTTTACCTGAGGAAATTACCATTGAGGATAAAGAGCAAATTGAAGCTGCAAGAAATGCTTATGTAGTTTTAACAACTAATCAAAAAGTTTTTGTTAGTAAACTAGGTCTTTTAGAAACAAAAGAAGAAGAACTTCTTGTTTTAGAAAAAGCAGGAGCTAAAGCAGTTGATACACTAATAGAAGCTTTACCTGTGAATGTTACTATTCAAGATAAAGAGCAAATTGAAGCTGCAAGAAATGCTTATTCTGTTTTGACGATTAAACAAAAAACTTTTGTTACTAAATTAAGTGTTTTAGAAGCAAAGGAAGCTGAATTAAATTCTTTAGGAGAGATTTCTGAATTAGAAATTAAAATTGGTTCTCTTCCTGGTAATATAACTTTAAATGATGAAGCGATGATATTAGAGATTAAAATGGATATTGATAAATTAACAGTAGAAGAAAAAACATTAATTAGTAACTTTCAAAAATATCTAAGTAGCTTCTATCAATATCAAGAATTAAAAATAAATGAATATATTGAACAATCAATTCCTAAATATTTTATTGATGAATATTCTTTTCCAAGCGAAGATCCGTTTTTTGGTATTAGTTTAAATTTTACAGTGAGTAGAACAGATTTATTATCTGATGGATGGGTTTGGCATCAGGAAAACGAGGAACAAGTTGAAATAGTTGTTAAATATGAAGTAAATGAAGCGCAAAAAGAGAAGCAAGTGTCTTCAATAGTTTTATCTGAAAAGTATGCTTATTCCGCTCTTGATTTTATTAGTCAGTTTAAGCAACCGCTAGCTAGAAGTTATGAAAGTATTAGTTTAAAAAGTTCTACTTATCCTGAGGCGATAATTAGTTTTGATTCATTAAATAAAGACATATTTTCAAATGAAGGTGTTTTAAATAGACCAACAAAAGATTTAGCAATAACTTTAAAAGTCAGTGTAAAATTTCCAGGTGAAGATGCAAAATTAATTGAGCTTGATTTAAAAATAAAAGGGTTGTTAATGAGTGAAATTGCAATTTTATTAGAACAAAGATTTGCTAACTCATTTGGTGATAATGGTTTAGTTACAAGTGATTTAAATTTACCAACTTTTGATGAGTTTTATAATGTTAACATTATTTGGGAATCAGGGGACGCAGGTATCATGGCTAATGATGGAACATTTACTAATCCAGGGATGGAAAATATTCCTTTCTCATTAAAAGCAAAAATAGTAAGAGCAGATGATGAATCTAATATAGCAAATCTTGAGTTTGTTCTACTTGCAAAAGGAAAGCCTTATGAAAATCAATGGGAAGCAGCTGAACACTTATTACAAATGTCACATTTGGATGAAGTTAGTAATCAGAAGTTTACAATGTTAGGAGTTACTAATTACGTAGCTTACAATTTTGGTTATATTCCTTTCTTTACTAATACTAGGTCAGATATAACTGAAGGAATGATTCCTTTATCACATACTAATAGACCAGGTACAATTAGACCTGGAACAAAATATATTACAATTCATGATACTGCAAACGCTAGAGTTGGAGCTGGTGCTGAAATGCATTATAGATATGTAACTAATCCAACAACTACCAATGCCAGTTGGCATTACTCAGTTGATGATGTTGATATTTATCAACATTTACCAAATGATGAAGTGGGCTGGCATGCAGGCAATACAACATCTGGTTTATTTAGTGGAAATTCTTATAGTGTAGGAATTGAAACATGTATTAATGAAGGTGTTGATTATAATAAAGTTATGAGAAGAACAGCGAAATTAACAGCTGAATTATTAAAAAATTATAATTTAACAATTAACGATATAAAACAACATTATGATTTTTCAGGAAAAGACTGTCCAAGAAATATGAGACATTATAAGAGATGGAATGAATTTCTTAATTTAGTGAAAATTGAGTATTTTGCTTTGTATAATTTAGATGGTGTTACTTTTACGTGGGAGTCGCTTAATCCTACTGTTTTAGATCATACTGGAAAAGTTATAAATCATCCTGGCCCTGATACAAGAGTTAATTATAAAGTAACTGTTGAAATATCTGGTGAAAAAAGAATTTATGAATATAGTTCATTATTAAAAGGATTAACATTTTAAGGAGGACTTATGAAAAAAATATTTAGTATATTATTTATTGTTGTTTTTGCTTTTGTTCTTGTAGGCTGTGGGGATAAAGTAGCTAAAGAAGTTCAAGAAATCAATGATTTTGTAGCTACTCTTCCAGAAGAAATAACAATTGAATTAGAAGGTGAAGTAAATAGAGTTATTGGTTTATATGATAAATTAAGTAAAGAAGATAAAGAAGAAGTAACAAATTATAGAAAATTAGTTGAAGCTAAAGGCACAATCACTGATTTGAAAAATCAAGCTGCTGCTCAAATAATTATTGATTTTATTAATAGTTTAAATGAAACAGTAACTATGGATGACGAAAGTAAGTATTTAGATATAAAAGCACAATTAGATTCTGCTTCATCTGAAGTTATTGTAAAAGTTACGAATAAATCTAATTTTGATAGTAAATATGATGAATATTTACAATTAAAAGAAGGGCCTTCGGAAGAAGATAAAAACAAAGCTGCAGCTGTGGATATTTTAATAGATGCATTACCAGCTGAAGTTACACTTGATGATAAAGATCAAATTAAAGATGCCAGAAGCGCATATGTTCTTTTAACAAAAGATCAAAAAGGTTTAGTTTTGAAATTAAATGTTTTAGTAGAAAAAGAAGAACAATTAAGTGTCTTAGAAACTTTCGCTATTGATAAAGCTAAAGCCGAAATGGTAGATACTTTAATTACAAATTTACCAGTTGAAGTTGCTATTAGCGATAAAGATCAAATTGAAGCTGCAAGAAGTTCATATTCATCTTTAACCGTTGAACAAAAAGCTTATGTTTTAAAATTAAGTATTTTAGAAGAAAAAGAACTGGAATTAAATTCTTTAATTAATGAAGCAAATTTAAACGCCAACGAGGTAATTTCTTTAATTAATTCAATTCCTACACCAGTTAAGTCAACTGATAAAAAAGCAATTGATAATGCAAGAAATGCCTACGAAGATTTAAGCGAATATGAAAAGACATTAGTTTCTAATTACGAAATTTTGACAGAAAAAGAAAGCGAGTATAATGAATTACCAGTTACAGATTTAACATATGAACAAAGAGTGCAAATGGCAGTTGAAAAGATTACAAATGAATTTGCTACTAATTTATATGTTAATAATGATTTAGATTTTTACTTAAGAGATGCTGAATTTGGACCAGCTATTTCTTGGTCAACAAATAATTTAGAGGTTATTAATACAAGTGGAGAATATACCGCTCCTTCGTTCGATACAGATTTAGTTATTACATATACTGCTACTTTAAGAAGCGCTACTGAATCAGCTTCTATTGCTGTTAGGGCTGCTGCTGTATCTCTTGATGAAAAATGGGGAATGATTGAAACTTTTCTGGACTATATTAATAAAGACAGGATTGAGAATACAAAATATACAATGTTTGGATATGAAGAGGGATATGAAAGAAACCCTGGTGAAGATTTAGGATTCTTAATGTTCTACAATGGTGTAAACCCTGAAATCATTGAAGACATAGTTGTTGGTAATAAGTGGGTAAGAACTAATGTTGTTAAAACATCTACTGAATGGATTGTTATCCATGATACAGGAAGTGGTTCTCCAAGCGCTGATGCCTATATGCATAATAATTATAT
>DUUA01000099.1 GCA_012841765.1 Acholeplasmataceae bacterium | reverse complement strand
TAATGTTTTCAAAGACTCTTGTGCGTAAATTAAGGTTTTATGTAAAAATTTTTAACTGTTCTTGGATTAGTTTCTGCTTTTATGGTGTATATTATTTTTGCAATTTAAGAGTTAAATGGGGTGTTAGTTTGACCCTGCGGGCAGCGGAAAAAGAATATTACTTTAAATTATGTCCTTTGAGAAAAATACTTTAGTGATTCTATTTATTCAAATTTAACTAGTAAAAAAAGAGGTATTTATGATTAGTAAAAGATTGTTACAACAAATGGATTTTATTTCTGAAATAGAAAAGCTGAAAGTAATTTACAGGCAAAATGGGGTAATCGGCGGTAAAAGGCAGGAGAATAGCGCCGAACATTCCTGGCATATTTCAATAATGGCATTTATTTTATTAGAGTATTGTAATCAGAAAATTGATGTATTAAAAGTAATAAAAATGTTGCTTATACATGATGTTATCGAAATTGTTACTGGAGATACATTTTTATATGATGATGAAAAAAGAAAAGAAGTAAAATTGCCAGAGAAAGAAGCAGCAAATCAAATATTTGGATTATTACCACAAGATCAAAAAAATGATTTTCTTCAATGCTGGAATGAATTTGAATTAAAAGAAACACCAGAATCAAAATATGCAAATGTTCTTGATAATCTACAACCAATTATTAATCATTTTTATACAAATAATCAGAACATTAAAGGTAAGTGTTTAACAAAAGAACAAATTATAAAGAAAAAAGAATTTATTAAAGAGTATTCCGAAGAAATTTGGGAATTTGCATTAAGTATTATTGATAAAAGTGTTCAGATTGGTTTGTATAAAGAAAAAGAAAACTAACAACTTATTCAACCTGACAATTCCTGTTGTCATGGTTTGTGCTGGTCGCTTCGCTCGGCACAAACCACGCCAAGCCCTACGGGCCGGAATTGCAGGTTAACAAAATGTTAGAATGACGCCTTCGGCGCGCGAAGAAATAAAGAATGTAACAGTATATAGTAATAAATATAGTTACTCTCTTATGCTTACTAATTCACTAGATTTTACAAATAGTTGCGATCAAATGGATTTAACATGCTGAAAAATATACAGGTCTAAATATTAATATTTTTCAACTATGGTATTTTCGGATTACGAAGTAATTTATATTTACGTTAAGCATCACTATATATAATAAATAGACATAGCCGAATGTAAAGTTATATGCTTTAACAAGCAATTCTTAAATTTCCCGGAGTAGTTAGCCTTCATAAAGCGAAAAGTATTTTATTAATTTAAAAAATCAGGAATGTTAATATTTCAAAATATAAAATAGAGTTTTTATAATATACAGTAACAATATAACTTAGTTATATGATTAATTTCAAAGGAGTATTTATTATGAGAAAGATTGCGTGTGGTTTATTTTTAGTTGCCTTGATATTTGTATCATGTACAAAAGTAATTGTTGGAGACAAATTCTGGGAAGAAGAAAAAAATGGATGGACTGAATACACATGGATGATTAGTACTGGTAGTGGCTCTGGAGCGGTGGATAGATATACATTATTTGTTGTTGATAATGGTGAATCAAAACTTTATATAGCACATTTTAACGATATGCTTTCAAATCCAAAAGCAGAAAAAGTGGATGAAAGAAATAATGTGAAAGTAAATAATATTGAACGGAGTAATGGAGAAGTACTATCTATTACAGTTGATAATATAAAATATGGAAAAAGTAAGTAAGAAAAATATTCTAACAACTGCTTCAACCTGATATTTTCTTTGTCATAAAACTTGCTAGTCGCTACGCTCGGCAAGTTTTACGCCAATCCCTTCGGGC
>DUUA01000098.1 GCA_012841765.1 Acholeplasmataceae bacterium | reverse complement strand
TATTTTCACCTTTATAATCAACAATAAAACTAATAATAAATATAGTTGTTAAAAATATACCAAAAAAAGATTCATAAAAAATCTATTTTTATAGCCTTTTTGGGCAAAAGCCTTATTTAAAATATAAAAGACAAGTCCTAATGCCGCTAAACTTATACCCAAAGTTATTAAAATGTTAATTAATAATGTTTTATTCATAAATATTATTATACCATATATTTCTTAAAATAGATTTAAAATTAGCCTTAAATTTGATATAATGATAAAAACGGAGGAATTATGAGCTGTACTATTATTGGGATTTCGGGAGGCACTGCATCTGGTAAAACTACAGTTGCCTTAAATATTAAACGTGAATCAGAAATACATGGATCTGTTGCTGTTATCCGGTTAGATGATTATTATAAAATTCAAGATAATCTCCCTTTAGAAGAAAGACGTAAATTAAATTATGATCATCCATCAGCATACGACTCAAATTTATTAATTAAACAGTTAAAAGAATTAAAATCTGGGAAAGAAATTGAAAAACCTCTTTATGATTTTGTTAATCATACAAGATCTAAAGAAACAGTTATTATTAAACCTACCAACATTATCATTGTTGAAGGAATTATGATCTTTGCAATACCAAAACTACTTAAAATGTTTGATATTAAAATATTTGTTGATACTCCTGATGATATACGTTTCATCAGAAGATTATTAAGAGATACAAACAAAAGAGGTAGGACTGTTGACTCTGTTATTGATCAATACTTAGCAACAGTTAGACCAATGCATGAACAATTTGTGGAACCGTCAAAAATGTATGCTGATATTATTATCCCTGAAGGTGGCCAAAATTTAGTTGCTATTGATATTATTGTATCAAAAATACTTAATTTATTAAAAAAATAAGAGGAATTCCTCTTATTTTTTATATACTGAAACCCCACCACGAATTGTCTCATAAATATTAAAATCTTTATCAACTATAACAAAGTCAGCATCTTTACCTATTTTAATAGAGCCTTTCTTATCAAAAACGTTAATATTTTTTGCAGGATTCATTGTTGCAAGATCAATGGCATCTTCCATTGATAAATCCATTACGTTTTTAATATTTCTTACTGCTTCATTCATAAACAAAGTACTACCTGCAAGATTACCACTATCAAGTCTTGCTTCTTTACCAACTACATGTACAGTTTGTCCACCTAATTTATAATCACCATCACTTAAATGTTTAGCTTCCATACCATCTGTTATAAGTATCATTTTATCTTTACCTTTAAGTTTAAATAAAATCTTAATAGCATCAGGGCAAACATGAATTAAATCAGAAATAAGTTCACAGTACATCTCATCAGATAACATTGATCCACCAACAGTTCCCGCTTCACGGTGATGAAGACTTTTCATAGCATTATAGCAATGTGTGGCACAAGTTGCACCATTTTCTACAGCTTCATAAACATCTTTAGCAGTTGCGTCGGTGTGTCCTAAACTTACAACAACATTATTTTTAACTAAATACTTTGTTAGTTCTTTACCATTTTCTTCATAAGCAAGAGTAACAATTTTAATATGTCCACCACTTGCCTTTTCATATCTTTTATATGTTTCAACATCACATGGAATAATGTATTCTTCAGGTTGAGCTCCTTTAAATTTTTTACTAATAAAAGGGCCTTCTAAATGAATACCAAGAACCTGAGCACCCTCACTATATTGGTTTTCAATATATGTATTAATATTTTTTAAAGCCTTAATGATATTTTCTTCACTTTGAGTCATTGTTGTTGCTAAAAAAGATGTTACACCTTCTGTTGCAACAGTTTTTGAAATATTCAAAATATCATCTTGTGTAGGATACATTGCATCGGAATGATTACCACCATGAACATGTTGATCAACAAAACCAGGAATGACATATAAATTATCAGGTAATACAATACCACCAGCAAATTCCCCAATTTTATTAATCATTCCATCTTTAATCTCTAAAGATGTTTTAACGATTCCTAAACCTTCCACATAAATATTACAATTTGTAAAACCTTTCATTTAATACCTCCTATAAATCAAGTTTTAAAATGTCTTTAAAAGACATTTCAAGTCTTTCTTCAGTAACTAAATTAACAAACTCAAATATGTTTTCTTGAGTTTTTCTCCCTGCAATAATTCGGTATTTTGCTCCAACCAAATCTGCATCTTTAAATTTAACTCCTGGTCTTTCATCTCGATCATCATATAAACAATCATATTTTTTACTTAATTCTAGATATAACTCTCTTGCAATTATTTCATTTTCGCTATTTGGTTTATCTAGTGGAAGAATATGAATTTTAAAAGGAGCAACTTCTTCTGGCCATAAAGGGTGATCTTCTTGATTATGTTGTTCTAAAACAGTCATTAATAATCTAGAAACGCCAATCCCATAACACCCCATAATAATTGATTTAATTTTTTGGTCATTATCAATAAAATTTGCTTTCATTGAATCAGAATATTTAGTTCCTAATTTAAAAATATGTCCAACTTCAATGCCTTTTGCTATTTTTATAAATCCTTTACCATCAGGAGAAGGATCTCCTTCTTGCAAATTAACTAATTCAGAATTAACTGCATATTCTGATTCATCAGAATAAACAATAGTATCTTCACCAATATCACATAAGACCATAAATTCTTCACTTGAATGGCCTCCAATTTGACCACTATTAGCACCAACAATTCTATAAGTTAATCCAAGTCTTTCAAAGATTTTTTGATAGGCTCCTCTAACCATTAAATACCATTTATCTAAATCTTCTTCGTCAGCATGAAAAGTATATAAATCTTTCATAATAAATTCCCTGCCACGCATGATACCAAAACGAGGACGAAATTCATCTCTAAATTTAGTTTGTATTTGGTACAAAGCAAGTGGTAGTTTTTTATAAGATGTTATATAATCACGAATAATATCTGTAATTATTTCTTCATGAGTTGGTCCTAAACAAAACTGTCGATCATGACGGTCTGTTAATCTCATTAACTCTTTCCCGTAATCGTCCCATCTTCCAGATTCTACCCACAAATCTTTTGGTTGTAATGAAGATAGCAATAATTCAGAAGCTCCAATTCTATCCATTTCTTCTCTAACTATATTTTCAATTTTTTTAATAATTTTATATCCAAGAGGCAAATAATTATATACCCCAGCAGCAACTTGTTTTATATAACCGCCTTTAAGTAATATCCTATGTGATGCTATTTCAGCATCTTTTGGATTATCTCTTAAAGTAGGTACAAATAACATTGATTGTTTCATTTTATTAACATCTCCTATATCAATCTTAGTATATCATTTATTGTAACAAAAATTAGTAACCCCATTAATAAAATAAATGTAATTGATATTAATGCTGTTTCTACTTTTCTATTAGGCTTTTTCTTTGTAACCGCTTCATAACCTAAGAAGACTAATCTTCCTCCATCAAGTGCAGGAATCGGTAATAAATTCATTAAACCAATGTTAACACTTAATAGTCCTAGCCAGCTTAATAAATTAACAAATCCTCCAGAAGTAATTTGAATAGTCATTCCCGCGATTCCAACAAATCCTGATAATGATTTAATTGTAATTTGGTTTTTAAATAACATTCCTAAAGTATCAAATACTAAAGTTGCTGAATTAAGAGTCTTGTTTAAACTAAAAGATATTGATTTAAAAAATCCATGTCTGACAATTGGCGTTACACCCAAAATAACATCTGCATGAGGAATAACTGTTCCTGTATTATCTTTTTGGCTATCCATAACAGCTTTACTATAAGGTTTAACTTCCACTGTTGTTTCTACTCCATCCCTCAAAACAACAAATGTTAGAAAGTTTTCTTTATCTACTTTACTACCACCAACATAATCATTTGCAACTTTAGCAACTTGAGACCAAGCAGTAATATCAGTGCCTTCTATCTTAATAATTTTATCATTTTCTTTTAAACCCTTGTTATTAATAAGTTCACCTTCAGCATAATCAATACGGCTAATAATAACATCTTCACTTATATTATCACTATGTAAACCCATATTATAAATAATAAATTTAGGGTTTAATAATCCTGTATGAACTACACCATCTCGAACATATGTAATTGTTGCTGGAACAACAGCTTCTCTTTCAATATATTCTAAAAAGAATCGATTGATATCATCCCAACTACCTTCATCATCAACAACAACTGTAAAATCACCAATTGTTAATTCAGTTATATAATCATCACCTTCTAAGCCAGCTATATAAGCAGGGCCATTTTCTTCAACATGTGATATTTGATTATTATTATAATCAATATAACCAACAAATAAACCAACAATTATAAAAACAAAGAAAGCTAAAATAAAATTAAACATCGGACCACCAAACATAACCAATGCTCTTTTCCCTAAACTTTTTGAACCAATAGTTCTATTAAATGGTGCTATTTGCATTTGAATCTTTTTATCATGAATAAAAGCTTGACTATTTACAGCGTAGTTTTTAACAACGCCATCTTTTTCAACTTTCATATAAAGTTTACCAGTTTGCTCTTGGTCAAAAATATCATATTCAATTAAATTATAAACTTTATCATCACTTTCTTCATCAATGTTTAAATAAATATTCGTAATTTCTCCACCTTTAAATTTTAATCTAACTTTTTCGACACCTTGTAACATATCATCTTCAACTTCTTCACCGGCTATAGCACAATATCCACCTATCGGAAATAAGTTTAAACTATATAGTGTTTCACCTTTTCTTTTTTGAAACAAGGCAGGCCCCATTCCAAAAGCAAACTCTCTGCATAATATTCCTGCTCTTCTTGCAAAAAAGAAATGCCCGCCTTCATGTATTAATATTATTAAACCTAGTACAAAGACAAAGGCTAAAATTCCTAAAAATGTAATCATTTATTTTCCCTCATATTTTCTATTTATCTCTTCTTTAATCATTTTATCAACCCTTATTATATCACTAATTGATGGCTTGATTATATTTTTTGCATTATTTACACTACTAATAACAATATTTTCTATTTCTAAAAATCCAATTTTATCTTTTAAAAATAAATTTACAGCCGCTTCATTTGCTGCATTAAAAACTGTTGGTAAAATTCCTTTTACTCTGATAACATCATATGCTATTTTCAATAATGGAAATCTTTCTAAATCCATTTTTTCAAAGCTTAAGTTTCTAATCTTTTCAAAATCTATTTTTTTATATTCATTTTTATTTCTAATAGGATACAAAAGAGCATACTCAATTGGAATTCTCATATCAGGAATTGCCATTTGAGCAATAACTGTTCCATCGTTATATTCAACCATTCCATGAATAATTGATTCTCTATGAATTAGAGTTTCTATTTTGTCTATTTCTATTCCAAACAAATAATATGCTTCTATAATTTCAAATCCTTTATTAATCATTGTAGCAGAATCAATAGTTATCTTACTACCCATATCCCAATTTGGATGATTTAATGCTTCTTCTTTTGAAACTTTTTTTAAATCTTTTCTAGTTTTATCTCTAAATGAACCACCGCTAGCAGTAATAATAATTCTACTTACTTCTTCTTTCTTGCCAGAAAGAAGACACTGCAATATTGCACTATGTTCACTATCAATTGGTAATAATCTAACATTATACTTTTCTACTAGTGGCATAATAATCTCACCGCCAACAACAAGAGTTTCTTTATTAGCTAGCAATATATCTCTTTTTTTCTTAATTGCTGCAATGGTTGGCACTAAACCAGCACTCCCCATAACTGCATTAACTAAATATCCATCTTCATTTGAATAACTTGCTACGTCAATTAATCCCTGTTCTCCAAATGAAAATAAAATATTCGGAAATTCAATTTTTAATTGAAGCATATCATCATAGTTACCAACACTTACCATTTCTGGTTTAAATTTATTAATTACTTCTTTTGCAAAAGCGATATTTTTATTTACAGAAAAACTCTTTAAAATAAATTTATCTTGATAACGAGATATTACATCTAAAGTTTGTTTTCCAATGGAACCACTTGCTCCAAGCAAATAAATATTTTTCATATAACCATCCCAATCTATAACATCATAATAACTTTTATAATAAAATAAAAAACCGATCCACTTAAAATTAAACTGTCAAATCTATCAATAATTCCTCCATGTCCAGGTAAAATATTACTAAAATCTTTTATTTCATAAGTTCTTTTAAACTTAGAAGCAACAAGATCACCTATCTGAACAATAAAACTCAAGACTAAAGATAATAAAACTGCTATTAAAATACAAATAACAACTTCAGCTTTCGTTGCATTCGCGACATTAATGATTCCAAATAAAAATAAAGCTCCAGCTCCTATTAAACTACCAAATATTCCACCACTAACTGCTCCCTCAATAGATTTTTTAGGACTTATTGTGGGACATAATTTATGCTTTCCAAACTTAGATCCAAACATATACGCCATCACATCAGTTGAAATGACTACAGCGTAGATATATGCAAAACTCCAAGGCCCATTAATGTTAATGATAATACTGCTATTATTAATATTAATGGTGTTACTTGGAATATATTTTAAAGCAATAACAAATCCAAAAAGTAAACCAGAATAAATAAGGGCCATCAACACATTTGAAAAATCAAATGACTTAGATTGTTTAATAAAAATAATTATAATCATCGAAATTATAATAGCAATAATTAATGCCAATAATAACCAAAAGAAATTTTCATTTTTTGTACTTAAAACAGCCAAATAAACTATTACTCCTGAAAACAAAGGAATAATATATTTTAATATCTTTAATGACTCTGATTTTTTAGAAAACATATTCATCATTTCATAAGTAGCTAAAATGCTAGCTATAATACCAACAATCATAAACCATGGGCCTTCAATAATTAATAAAGGAATAATGATTCCTAATAATACTACTCCTGTTATTGTTCTGATTAAAAAGTTTTTTATTTTCGGTGTCATTTAAGTCCCCCAAATCTTCTTTCACATTTAGAGTAAAAATTTAATGCTTGATCAAATTCATCTTTAGAAAAATCTGGCCAATAAGTATTTGTGAAATATAATTCACTATATGAGAGTTGCCAAAGTAAAAAATTACTTATTCTTTTTTCTCCACTTGTCCTAATTAATAAATCCACATCAGGAAGATTACAAGTATATAAATAAGATGAAAATACTTCTTCATTAATATCATTGATATTTATTTTTTCATTCAACACATCTAAAGCTAATCTTTTAGCGCTAGATACTATTTCTTCTCTTGAACCGTAACTTAAAGCAACAGTAAAAATAAGTCCATTTCTATCTTTACTTCTTAAAATTCCTTCATTAATTTTTTCTTGCAAACTTACTGGTAACCTTTTTAAATCACCAATGACATTTGTTTTAATATTTGTTTTTTTGAATTCTTTTTGATTTTTATCAAACATCTGCGATGCTAAATTCATTAAGTAATCAACTTCTTTTTTTGGTCTGTTCCAATTTTCAGTGCTAAATGCAAAAACAGTTAAGTATTTAATCCCTAATTCATTAGCATATTTAATTGTTTTGAGCAAAGTATCAGATCCTTTTCTATGACCTAATTGCCTTGGCAATCCTTGTTTATTGGCCCATCGACCATTACCGTCCATAATTATAGCAATATGAGATGGCAGCCTATTTACATCTATATCCATAGTTAATTCTCCATTTTAATTATTATACTATAAATACCCTTTTTTTTCTATAAATATTAACGTAATAACAATCATTTAAGAAGATATTGTCATTTAAAAAAAGCTCATAATGAGCTTTTTACTAATAATTAATGTTTAATATTTCAAAGAATGATTGTGGATGAACACAAACTGGGCAAACCATTGGAGGTTTTTTTCCTACAGCAATATGTCCACAATTAATACATTGCCAAATAGTATCACCATCACGAGAGAACACTAAGTCGCCTTCAATGTTTTCTAATAATTTTAAATATCTTGCTTCATGTTGTTTTTCAATAGCCGCAACTCCATCAAATAAATAAGCAATTTCTTCAAATCCTTCTTCTCTCGCTACTTTTGCAAAGCTTGGATACATATCACTATATTCATAAAATTCACCATCAGCTGCATCTTGTAAATTAATAGTTGTTTTGGGAACTTTTCCTTCATGTAATAGTTTAAACCATAATTTTGCATGTTCTTTTTCATTTCTTGCTGTTTCTTCAAAGATGTTACTAATTTGTACATACCCATCTTTTTTCGCTTGAGAAGCATAATATGTGTATTTCACATGTGCTTGTGATTCTCCAGAATACGCCTCTTGTAAATTTTTTTCTGTTTGAGTACCTTTTAATTTTTCAAAATCTTTAAATGCCATTTGTTCCTCCTATATTTTTTATTTTTTTATAATTTAAATGGATTATATTTCCATTATTAATTCTTCTTTTTCCTTTGCTGCTAAATCTACTTTTTCAGTATATGTATCAGTAAGTTTTTGTGCATCATCAGAATATCTATGTAAATCATCTTCACTAATATCACTGTTTTTTTCCATCTTTTTAAATTGGTCAATTAAGTCTCTTCTTATATTTCTAATATTTACTTTATAATTTTCAGCAATAGCTTTAACGCTTTTTGAGAGTTGTTTACGTGTTTCAGTTGTTAAAGCAGGAAAATTAATACGAATAACTGTTCCATCACTAACTGGATTTAGATTTAAATCTGCTGTTTGAATTGCTTTTACAATATCGTTTAGTGCACTTTTGTCATAAGGTTTAACAAGTAATTGTTGTGCTTCTGGGGCACTAATTGATGCAATTTGATTAATTGGTGTCATTGTTCCATAATAAGAAACCATAACTCCATTAAGAACGCTAGGATTTGCTCTTCCAGTTCTTATTAAAGACATTTCTCTTTTTAAAGCTTCAATAGCTCCTTGCATTCTTTCTTCGCCATCTAATAAAATCATTTCAGGCATTGTATCTCTCCTTTTTCTTTTTATTTGTAATAAGGGTTCCAATAGAATAATCTTGAACAGCCCTAGCAAAATTACCAGGAACATTCATGTCAAAAACTAAAATATCAATATTATTTTCACTACATAAAGTTGCAGCAGTTAAATCCATTACATTAAGATGTTTATCTAATAACTCTTGATGTGTTAATATTTTAAACTTTTTAGCATCTTTGTTAAGTCTTGGATCACTATCATAAACTCCATCAACACCATTTTTTGCCATTAGAATCAATTCAGCTCCCAATTCAGCACTTCTTAAAGCTGCTGTTGTATCAGTAGTGAAAAAAGGAATTCCATTACCCCCACCAAAAATTACTAATCTATGTTTGTCAAGATGAGAACTTGCTTTTCTTCTAATATAAGGTTCAGCAACTGCAGGTATTTCTAAAGATGTCATAGTTCTTGTTTCAATACCTAACTTCTCAATTGCAGATTGCAATGCTAAAGCATTTAGAATTGTAGCAATCATGCCCATATAATCGGCACTCGATCTTTCCATTCCTGCATTCTCTGCATCTTTGCCCCGCCAAATATTACCAGCTCCAACAACAATTGCAATTTCTACTTGATTAAGATCATATAGATTTTTAATTTCCAAGGCAATTTTATTAACTTTTTCGTGACAAATACCAGCCCTAGTTTCATGTCCTAGTGCCTCCCCACTTAATTTCAAAATTACTCTTTTCATACACTTTCCCTTTCTCATTATATTATAACAAAAAAGACACTAAAAATATAGTGCCTTTTAATTTTAATTGTTAACAGCTGCCATAACTTCCGCTGCAAAATCGTCTTGTCTCTTTTCGATTCCTTCTCCAACTTCAAGGCGTATGAATTTAGCAATTTTAGTATTATTAGATTTTAAGTATTCCCCAACAGTTTGATCTTGATTTTTAACAAATGGTTGATCAACCAAACAAATACCTTTTAATAATTTTTTAACTTTTCCTTCAACAATCTTATCTAAAATCTTTTCAGGTTTTCCTTCATTTCTTGTTTCTTCAAGTAAAATAGCTTTTTCTTGAGCTAAATACTCAGCATCAACTTGAGATTCATCTAAATATATAGGACTCATTGCAGCAATATGCATACATACATCATGTGCAACTTCTTCAGAACCTGAATAAACTGCTAAAACAGCAATTTTTCCGCCCATATGGATATATGAACTAAAATCTTGTCCTTCTTCTTTAGTAAATACATTTACTCTTCTTAAAGAAACTTTCTCTCCAATTGTAGCAGTAGCATCTATTACTAAATCAGCTAATGTTTTTTCACCAACTTTAAGTTCTAAAGCTTCTTCAGTAGTTTTTGCTTTACTATTTAAAATTGTTTTGCCAATTTGCGCAGCATAATTTAGAAATTTAGCATTTTTAGCTACAAAATCTGTTTCACTATTTAATTCAAAAGCAACAGCTTTTTTATCATCACTTACAACACTGCAAATACCTTCAGCCGCAATTCTTCCAGCTTTCTTGGCTGCTTTTGTAATTCCATTTTCTCTTAACCAAATAATGGCTTGTTCAATATCTCCATTAGTATTAACTAAAGCTTTTTTACAATCCATCATTCCTGCACTAGTACGTTCACGTAATTCTTTAACTTGACTAGCTGTGATTTGTGCCATAATTAAATCTCCTCTGTTTCTAAAACTTCTTCCACAGTAACTTCAATTTCTGATTCTTTAGCTTTTTTAGGAGCTTTAGCTTTTACCACTGTTTCAGGTGTTTTCTTTTCTTCTTTAACAACTTCAACCTTTTCAGCTTTTTCCTTTTTTTCTTCAATTATTACTTGTTCTTTAACTTTTTTAGGAGTTTTAGCTTCTTCAACTGCTTCTAATTTTTCAATTTTAGTTTGCGGGTTAGCTTGTTTTATTTCAACAATAGCTTCTTCTTTAGCTTTTTTGTTTGCTTTTTTTTCATCTTCAGAAACGATATCTTCAGCAGCAACAACAATAGCATCAAGAGTTTTAGTTCTTACTCTATCTCCACTATATTTATCTTTATTATAAGCTGGTTTATTACTAGTATATGGTCTATTACTGCCATATGATCTATTACTTCTGCCTTTGTATCCACCACGTCTTCTCTCATCTTGAGGTGTTGGTTCATCAGTAAATACTATTTCAATTGGTGTTCCCCCATTTCCTTCAACAACAGCATTTGCCATTGTAGCAGTAATTAACTTTACTGCTCTAATTGCATCATCATTCCCTGGGATTACATAATCAATTTCATCTGGATCACAATTTGTATCTACAAGTGCAAATAAAGTAATACCTAATCTTCTTGCTTCTGCAACAGCATTATGTTCACTCTTTGGATCAATAACAAACATTGCTGAAGGAAGACCTTTCATATTCTTAATTCCACTAAAAAACTTTTCTAAACGTTCTTTTTCTTTATTTAGTAAGATAACTTCTTTTTTTGGTAAAACTTCAAAAGTGCCATCTTCAGACATTCTTTCAATTTCAAATAATCTAGAAATACTTTTTCTAATACTCTTGTAATTAGTTAAAGTACCACCAAGCCATCTTTGATCAACATAAAATTGCTCAGCTCTTGTAGCTTCTTCTTTAATAATATCTTGAATTTGTTTTCTTGTACCTACAAATAAAACACTTCCACCATTTTGAACAATAGTAAATAATGCTTTATAAGCTTTTTCAACTGCTTCTACAGTTTTTTCTAAATCAATGATATAAATACCATTGCGCTCTCCAAAAATATACTCTTTCATTTTAGGATTCCATTTGCGAGTATTATGACCAAAATGGACTCCAGCTTCTAGTAATTGATTCTTTGTAATTACTGACATAAATTCTCCTTTTTCTTTTGTTTGGCCTCCACTATCATCTACGACTTGCCGCCTCACATTTCGTGCACTTGACGACCGTCTCCGATTAGTGTGTGTATTTTATTTGCCTTCTTATATTCTAACATAATTATACGTTAAAATCAAGATAAAACTAATGACAATTACCTCAATTTCTTCACTAAAACTTAAGTATACAAAATTACACTTCCAAATAATAGTTTATAATAATGTGCTTCCTAATCCACCTAATCTTTTTTTTCTTGGAAAGTCTTCATCATCAACTTTTAAATACTTAACAAATATTCCTTGAATGAATCTTTCGTCTTGAATTAGCTTAACTTCTTCATTACCTATATTAATTAAATTGACAATAATATTACCATCATTATCTACATTATTATAATAATCACTATCTATAACTCCTGTTTGGTTTTTCAACATTAAATTCTTTTTTACACCTAAACTACTTCTAATATATAATAGCAAAACTTCATCTTCTTCCATATAAGCCTTTATATATGTTTTAATCGCTACAGTTTCTTGAGGCAAAACATTTAAATCTTTTGGCAAAAAGAAATCATAGCCAGCAGAATTATTTGTAGCTCTTTTAGGTAAGATGATATCTTCTTTTAAAACATTATCTATAAATTTATCAGAAACTATTTCAAATCCTCTTCTTCTCATTTCTCCTCCTTTTTGTTTCTTGGAAAAAAAGCATCATAGCCTTTCTTCAAAGCTTCTTTTGATACATGAGTATAAATTTGTGTAGTACTCAAATTTTCATGACCTAATAATTCTTGAACACTCCTTAAATCTGCTCCATTATCAATTAAAGATGTTGCAAAAGAATGCCGCAACATATGCGGAGAAATCTTAATCTCTAATCCAGCATTTTCAGCAATTTTATCTAAAATTACTCTTACTCCTCTAACAAGTAACGGAGAACCTTTAAAATTCAAAAATAAAGTATCAGGAACTTCATCTTTATTATTTTTTAATAAATCTAATCTTGAAAACTGAATATAATCATATACACTGCTTTTAATCTTAGGATGAATTGGAACATATCTTTCTTTATTTCCTTTCCCTAAAACAATAATATTGTTATTGTAAAAATCAATATCTTGAATTTTTAATCCGCACAACTCACTTACTCTTATCCCAGTCCCATATAACATCTCTAAAATCGCAAAATCTCTTCTACCAATTACAGTATCAACATTAATCACTGCAAATAATTTTTCTATTTCATCTTCATATAATCGTTTTGGTAAAATTTGCGGTATTTTCATAGAAGCTATTTCTAAAAATGGATTATTATCTTGATAACCATTTTGGACTAAAAACCGATAAAAACTTCTTAAAGAAGAAAGTTTTCTATTTACTGATTTTTCTTTATATTTTTGGTTTAAATATGATAAATAATATCTAGGAACATTATTTGATATTTCTAAATAAATTGGAAACTCATTCTTTGCTAAATAATTATTGAAATCAGATATATCCTTTAAATAAGACTTCACAGTATATTCAGAATAACTTCTCTCATTTTCTAAAAAGTCTTTAAACTCTTGAATGATTTCTATTTTATTCACTTAAAATCACCTTGATCTCTTCTATCTTTTCTAAACTCCTATTTACATAAAATATTTTTCTATCTTTTCTTTTTAATTTAACTAAAATTGGTGAAAATATCCCAAAGTTTACATTCATTGGTTGAAAATTACCAGTTTTTGTTGAAATATAATGAGGAAGAGAACCAATAGCAGTAACATCTGAAAAATCAATTAATTCTAACTTTTCTAAATATCTATACATATTAATACCTGCAACCATCCCAGATGATGCAGATTCAATATATCCTTCAACTCCAGTTATTTGACCTGCAAAAAATAAATCTTTTCTATTTTTTGTTTGATAAAATGAATTTAACACTTCAGGAGATTGAATAAATGTATTTCTATGCATTATTCCATATCTAACTATCTCTGATTTTTCAAGTCCTGGAATCATTCTAACAATTCTTTTTTGTTCTGGCCAAGTTAAATGTGTTTGAAATCCAACAATATTATATAAAGTTCCACTAGCATTGTCTTGTCTTAATTGAACAACAGCATAAGGTATTTTGCCTGTTTTAGGATTTTCCAAACCAACTGGTTTAAAAGGACCAAATAATAATGTCTTTCTTCCTCTTAGAGCAATGTCTTCAATTGCCATGCAGCCTTCAAAAACCTTTAATTCAAATTCTTTTGTAGTTACTCTTTCAGCGCTGATTAACTCATCAAAAAAATTATTAAATTCTTCTTCATTCATTGGACAATTATAATAAGAAGCTTCTCCTTTATCATATCTGCTTTTTAAATAAACAATATCCTTATCAATGGAAGATTCTAAAATTATAGGCGCAATTGCATCATAAAAATATAGATACTCTTCACCACAAAACTCTTTAATTGCTTCTGCTAACTTATCACTTGTTAGCGGACCAGTTGCAATAATGGTAGGTCCACTTGGAATCTCAGTTACTTCTTCATTAACAATTTCGATATTTGAATTATTTTTTAAATATTCAGTAATAAATTCAGAAAACATATCCCGATCGACTGCAAGAGCTCCGCCTGCTTCAATTTTAGCATGTAATGCTGCTTTCATAATTAAAGAATCTAAAATACTCATTTCTTCTTTAATCAAACCAACAGCATTTTCAATAGATAATGCTCTAAAACTATTTGAACATACAAGTTCTGCAAACTTATCAGTTTTATGAACTGCTGTTTTTGTTTTTGGTCTCATTTCAAATAATCTTACTTTTATTCCTCTTTTAGCAAGCTGATATGCTGCTTCACTTCCTGCTAAACCAGCACCTATTATATTCACGTTTTTCATATTTTATTTATCCTTTTAAATTATTATATATTAAATCCAATTTTTTTTCAATTAAAAACAGCTTAGATCTTTCCAAGCTGTATTTTGACATCATTAAATTCTTCACTTTTAATATAATCTTTAGTATCATTATCTTCTAACAAATAATCATATAATTTATAATCTTTTAAACAAGAATATAAAAAACAATTATTGGCATTTTTATAATCATTTTCTAAAACATATAAACAGCCAAGATTATACCATAATGCTGAATTATCTTTTTCTTTCTCAATTCCTTTTAAATAATAATATTTAGCTTTTTCTCTTCCATCATCACGGTAATGATATATTAATCCCAAATTAAGATAGGCATCAATTATACCGTTTTCCTTATCAATTTCTTCTAAATAATATTTTATGGCTTTGTCATATTCTTGTTTATTAGTATATGCTATCCCCAAATTATAACAAACTACATTTTGAGTATTGTCAATTTCATAAGCTTTTAAACTATATTCCAAGAATTTTTCAGCATCTCCTCTTTTATCATATAGTGAACCTAAATTTGCATTCATCCAAAAATGATCTGGTTCAACTTCAATTCCTTTTTTATATATTTCAAATTCCTTTTCATCATCTCCCAATTCATTATAAAGAAGACCAACACTAAAATAATTACCTACTTCATTTCCCTGTTCAATTGCTTTCAAAAGATATTCTAATCCTAAATCCTTTCGCCCTAAGTCCAAGTATATATCCCCCATTACTTGATATACGTTACCATCAGGCTCTAGGTTATCTTCAAACACTTTAAAACACTCTAAAGCTTCTTCAAATCGATCAAGAAAATAATATGAAATACCTAAAGTCCATAAATCTTCATACAAACTTTTTTCTTGAAAAGCTTCTTCTAAATAATGAATAGTTTTTTCATAATCTTTTTTCTCAAATGCATTCTTTGCTTTCTTAACTAATTTATCATACTTAGCCATATTGCACCTACTGGTATTAATGAAAAAACTGATGCCATTAAATTATTAATGAAATGAATTGTTATGGGAACTAATATATTATTATTAGAATAATGATAAGAAAGCGAAAGAATTAAAGCCATTGGGAAATACATAAAGAAAAATTGCCATTCAATTCCACCATCAGAAAGTAAATGAACCAAACTAAATAAAGATGAAGAAATTAAAATTGCTAAAATTGGTTTCCAATTTAGTTTCTCTTCAATTACCCCAAATAAAAACTTTCTAAAAATAAACTCCTCTAGCAAGGGAGCAAAAAGGACTATACCCACTAAAATGACCGGATAATATTTATTTGCAAGCATTTGACTAATCGCTTGTTCATTTGCTGAAGTAGTATCAATTCCTAATTTTTCATAAATTAAGTTTACTAATATATTTGCAAAAAATATAGCAACAAAACCACCAATAACTAATAACACAGTATTTAGTTTTTGTTTTTTAAATTTAGCAAAATCTATTTTAAATATATTGCGACAAAAATAAATTAACAATATTGCTATTGGTATTTCAGCAATAACTTGCGCAAATATTTGTACTGTAGTACTTAACTCATCTGTAACAGGAGTAATATACTTAACAGCAAAAAGAAGGGTAATATATAGAAAAGAAGGAAACAAGAAATATCCTCCTAATGTACTTAATAACCCAATTAAATGAAAATCTTTATTTTCTATTTTTTTATTATATCTAATATTATTCATAATTGACCTCATGTTGTATTATATCTTTTTTAACCTCTTAAGTAAAGAAAAAGGCCAATAAGAACAACTATCTGGCCTTTCTCTTTTATTTCGTGATGAGAATTATTTCACTTTATTTTTAATCTCTAATTCAATAATATCAATAAATTCTTTAATCGGTAAGGTTTTTGATGCTTTTTCTCCATGTTTTCTAAATGTTACTGTGTTAGTATCCACTTCATTGTCACCAATTACTAATTGATATGGAATTTTTTTCATCTGTGCTTCTCTAATTTTATATCCTAATTTTTCATCACGATAATCTGTTTCAAATCTAAGATCATATTCTATAAACATTTTTTCTAGATTTTTAACATAATCACTATGACTTTCAACATTAACAGGAATTAACTTCAATTGAATTGGTGCCATCCATGTTGGAAAAGCTCCACCATAATGTTCAATTAAAATACCTACCATTCTTTCAATAGATCCATAAATAGCTCGATGCAACATAACTGGCCTTTTTTTACTCCCATCATCTGCTATATAAGTTAAATCAAATCTTTCGGGTAAATTCATATCAAGTTGAATTGTTCCACATTGCCAAATTCTATTCATTGAATCTCTTAATTTAAAATCTAGTTTTGGACCATAAAAAGCTCCATCACCAGGATTAATCTTATATTCTTTACCCACAAGTTCACAAGCTCTTGCTAATGCTTTTTCTGATCTATCCCAATTATCAATAGAACCAATAAATTTTTCCTCTGGTCTTGTTGAAAGTTCTATATGATATGATAAATTAAAAGTAGTGTAAAATTCATCAAATAATTTAATTAATTTCCCTACTTCTTCTTCAATTTGATTTTCAGTCATGAAAACATGCGCATCATCTTGAGTAAATGATCTAACTCTAAATAAACCGCTTAAAGCTCCACTTGCTTCATGTCTATGAACCAAACCTAATTCACCAATTTTTAAAGGTAAATCTCGATATGAATGAATACTATTTTTATAAACCAACATTCCTCCGGGGCAATTCATCGGTTTAATAGCATAATCATTATCATCAACTTTTAAAGTATACATATTCTCTTGATAATTAAACCAATGTCCAGAAACTTCCCATAATTCTCTATTTAAAATTATCGGAGTTTGAACAAACTTGTATCCTTCTCTTCTATGAACCTTATACCAATAATCTTCTAAAGACTTTCTTAAAGCCATTCCATTAGGTAACCAAAAAGGAAGTCCAGGACCATATTCACTCACCATGAATAATTCTAATTCTCTTCCTAATTTTCGGTGGTCACGCTCAGCTCTTTCTTTTAAGTTTATTAAATGTTTTTCCAAATCTTCATTTGTAAAAAAGGCTGTTCCATATATTCTTTGTAACTGTTCATTTTTAGAATCACCACGCCAATATGCTCCTGATACAGCTAATAATTTAACATGTTTAAGTGCACCTGTATTAATAACATGAGGCCCTCTACATAAATCAACAAACTCACCATGCTTATATAATGTAATTATTTCACCACCTGGAAGTTCGTTAATAATTTCTTGTTTATATCTATCATTTTTAAAAAAATTAAGAGCTTCTTCTTTACTAACTTCTATTCTTTCAAACGGTAAACCTTGAGCAGCAATTCTCTTCATTTCTTTTTCAATAACAACTAATGATTCTTCATCAAATTTGATATCACCACCAGGATTAATATCATAGTAAAATCCTTCTTCGATTGCTGGACCAACACCAAAAATAGCATCTTTATATAGATTTTTAACAGCACTAGCCATTAAATGGCTTGCTGAATGACGCAAACATTCAAGCGATCTAACATCATCTTTTGTAACTAATTCAAAAGTAGCATCTTTTTCAATAGGTCTTGTTAAATCATAATCTTTGCCATTAACAATAGCATAAACTGCTTTTTTAGCAAGACTGCTAGAAATACCTTTCGCAATATCAAGAGCACTTAACCCATCTTTGTACTCTTTTATCGAACCGTCTAAAAATTCAATTCTCATATTTTCCTCCTAAAATAATAAAAAAGCATCCAACAAAGGACGCTTTGACGTGGTACCACCTTTTTTCAAGTCAATTTGACTTGCACTCAATCCGATTAACGCTCGGTTACGAACAATCTTTCGATGTTAGCTCGATGGTAGTAATTATCATCATTTAAATGCTTTTTCACCAACCAAGCACTCTCTAAAATTAAACAATTAATAATCTTGTCCACTTCTTCGCAATATATTAGATATTATACACAAGTATATTTATTTAGTCAAATGAAAACATCATTAAACTTGTAAAAAGCCTTCTAAAATAGCCATAACTTGATCATAAAATAACACATTAATGACAACCATAACTGTTGCAATAACAATCGCAATAATACTTTTAGTTCGTGATCTTTTATTGTTGTGTCTAGCAGCTCTTGTTAAACCAATACCACCAAATACCCATCCTAAAAAAGGAATTAAAAAACTAAAAACTAAAGCAAGAGTCGACATACTTATTGATGTATCATTAATATTCCTAAAATTATTATCTTCTTGTAATCTGTTTCCACAAACACTACAAAAAGTATCTGTTGGTTCTACTTGAGAACCACATTTCTCACAAAACATTTTCTTCTCCCCTTATTTTATAATCGATAATTTTTATCAATCAATTCTACTTCATTCATCATATATCTTATTCTTTCAATTAATCTATCTCCAGCCATATGGTTAACATCACTACTTGTTTCTTGTAAATGAGTTCTTAACATTTCAAGACTCAAATTAGAAGTCATAAATGTTGGCAAATTAGAGAACATTCTATATTGAAGAATAGTTCCAAGTACTTCATCTCTGATAAATGGTGTTGTATTTTCAGCACCAACATCATCAAAAAATAAAATATCTGCTTTTTTTAATGTATTAATTGTATATTCAAATTTTACATCTCCAAAAGAAGTTTTGAGTTTCCTGACTAAATCAGGATAATAAACAATAACAACCCGGTGCTTCTTAGCCATTGTTTTAGCAAGTTTTAAAAGCATAAATGTTTTCCCATTACCAAATGGTCCATGTACATATATTCCTTTTACAAAAGATCCTTTTTTATATTCTTTTTGAAATCTAATCATTTCTTTTGTTAATACAGCTCGATTAGGATTAGTAATCAACTCTTTATCTTCGCTCATTTGCTCAGGAAAATATAACATTTCTAATTTAGATCTCTGATGCTGTTCGTAATATGGACATGATCTATTTACAATTTGAACACGGTTATTATAATATTCTAAATAACTCTTCATTCCTATTTCATGCATAGTACAAGGAATTTTCCCTAAACATTTATTACAAATTTTATTATTATTTACTTGCATTGATAATGGCCCATAAAAGTTAATTAAATCTTCCTCAGTCAATTTAAATTCAGTAATGAATTTATTTACTTCTTCATCTTTAGTTAAATCTTTTATTAAATTTTTAAATTTATTCACACTTTCACCTACTTAAATAACTCTTGTGCTTCTTGAGATATAAGTGCTTTTTCTTCATCACTTAAATCATTTTTTGATGTCTTAGTATCTTTTAACTCTGTTTCATAATTTTCATACCATTCAGGTTTGTCTTTTTCTTTTTTAGAATATTTGTATGATTTAGTCTTAGGACTATCTTTTTCTTTTTGCATATAATCTAGAGCTGCCTTCGTAGTTTTTATTCCTTTTCTAGCCCATTCATTAGCTACCTTTTCAAAATAATTATAAGAAGTTGGTAAACTGCCTTTTCTTTCGCCAATAATAAACATTAGCATCGTATTAATAACTCCTTGAGGAAGCTTAATATTACTTAATTGTTCTAATAATCTCAGTTCACTAACAGATGGAGTAATGCCACTTAAAGACTCTAAAATTGCTTTAGGACTAGCGCGATCTAATAAATTAATAATTTTATAAGTATCATCATCAATATCACTAGACACAAAAACATCTGGTTCTTTAGTAACATACTGAAAAGTTTCTTGCTTATTCTTACCGCGATAAATTTTTTGAGCATTTTTTGAAATGTCAGAAATCTTTAAATCTTTATCAAGAGCAATAGTATTTAAAAGAACTTGTTTCATTTCTTCTTCAGTTAATTCGTATGTATAACTAATATTAATAATATTTCTTTTTAATTCTTCATCATCTAAAACTTTATCATCAATCACATCACTATCAAAAGCCATTTTAAATAATATATAATCAAATTTTTCATTTTTTATAATTAAATTATCTTTAATTTTGTTGAAGAAAACCTTATTATAAACATCTTCATAATTATATTTACTCTTTTTAAATACTTCATCGAATCTTTTAGTTATTTCACTATATCCTTTAACCTT